>JBFFHG010000099.1:0-8270 GCA_041557055.1 Desulfosarcinaceae bacterium | reverse complement strand
CGCTGCTTTTTAAGCCATCAAATAAAGTTTGATGGCTTCGGAATCGGATACGAAACCGCCCACGCGCTTGGTCATGTAAAAATGGACAAACGGCTTATTCGTGAACGGATCGCGCAGGGTTCGGATGCCGATCCGATCAACGATGGTATATCCTCGTTTCCAGTTTCCGAAGGCGATAGGAACAACGCCGGTTGCAATATCCGGCATATCCTCATTCTCTTCGATGCCAAAACCGTGAAGCGTGCTCGGCTGTCCGGCTGCCAAGCTGGGCTGCCAGATATAATCATTGTTGGAATTCTTCAATTTCCTTACTGCGGCAACCGAAAGACTGTTCATCATCCACCGGGCCGATGCCCGCATGCCTTTCCTGGTATGGTAAATCAGATCCAAAAGTCCATCTGAGTCGATGGCAGTGGCTGAAGCCGCCGCGATATGTTCCAGGGTGCCGAAGGGCCGTGTACCGGCCTTGTCGCTCACAGCAGCCGAAGGATAATCCAGAAAACCGCGTGGTTTTTTGACGCCGTCTCCATTTGTGAACCCGTTGCCTTCATCTTCCGCGAAATCATCGGCCGCCTCGCTCTTGAGCCACGTTTCAACATCAAAAAACATGTCGTCAAGTGATCGCTGCGTCGCGGCCGGGTTCGCGTAAAGCTCGCCCCAATACGGCGACAACTCCCCGAGGCCGGGCGTATTGGTTTCGGGACGGGCATCAGTTTCGCCAACCCACCCATGGCCAGCGCCGTGCTTGTTGACCAGCTTTTTGTATTCGCCGGTCGACAGCGAAATGACGTTGCAGACCCCGCGCATCGGGCTCATTGTCCGCATAAGGGAAAGGATGTCCCGATCCTGTTGAATCGGCACGGCATAGCCGCCGTCGCCGGGAACGCCAATATTGACGGCCTTTTCTTCCAGTTCAATCAAGTTGTCGGTCCGGCCCTTGCGCATGAAGCCATCGAAAAAGGCGG
This sequence comes from Desulfosarcinaceae bacterium, assembly GCA_041557055.1. Taxonomy (GTDB): domain Bacteria; phylum Desulfobacterota; class Desulfobacteria; order Desulfobacterales; family Desulfosarcinaceae; genus JARRKU01. The sequence continues at coordinate 7,305 of JBFFHG010000099.1, read as the reverse complement.
TCTTGTGTTCTGCAACGTCCCTGTCTTTCTCACCCTGGTCACCGATACCGGGACGATTCGCCTTTTTCTCGATCTCCTTCATCTTCACGGTGATTTCGGAAATCTTGGCGTTCAGGCTCTCGACGTTGGCGACAACAACAGCATCGGCGCTGCCCTTGGTTTCAATTTGTTTGATTCGGGTATCGTTTTGTTTTTTAAACTCTTCGAACGCCCGGCCCTGATCCTCGATGAGCTGTTTGATTTCATCCGGCATGGTTAAGCCTCCATTTTCTTGATATTGATTTTTAAAAGTTCGATGATCTCTTGATCTTTCCGGGCAAGCGCCCCTTGATTCCTGTATCCGCGCGACGCGATGGAAGCGGCGTCACTTTTCGAATAACCTGCCGTCTGCAGGAATTTTTCAAAATCTTTTATGGTCTTGATCTCATTGACCGACTTGACCGACTCAACCCGCGCCAATTCGTTCATAGGAAACGGCGTCGGGCTTACCTCCCACAAATCAAGCTCTTTCAACTTCCAGTAACCGCCGTCCTTGATGTATTCGGCGCCCCCTTCCGGTATCTCGTAGCCGATTGACAGCCCCATTTTGGACAACTCCTTTTTCATGCCGCGATAGGCCTTCAGCGCGTCGGGGTCCGGGTTCGGGCCATCGATCCACAACTTGCCGCGACAAAACAGCCCGCGCTCGTCCTCTTTCATTTCCAACCATTCACCCATTTCCTTTTGCATGGAGTGACTATACAACATTAGCGGCATGGAGCCGTTGATCACATGACGCGCCAGACTCTTGGCATAGGCGCCATTGACAACCATGTCCCGGCCCTGATCGATATTGCCGAACACAGAACCGTAACCGGCAAAAACGCCGTCGCTTCCAACCTCTTTGACTTTAAAAGGGACGCTTAAAACCTTGTGCATATCATCACCCCGGCATTATTGAGCACTTGCACCCTTGATGAATGGGCGGGTGCATCTTTTTCCCGAATATCTTTAAGTTGCTGCCATCAGTTGCGGTTATACTTGCGCTCCTATCTATGAAAGCTTCCTGAATCCCGACCACCTTCCCGTTCATCTGATTGCAAAACGGACAATTTTCTGACCCCTGAGTCTTCCACACAAGCTTTAGGATACCGGCCGCCGCCCAAACATACCGGGCGGCACCGTTGGAAACCCTAACCACCTCGTCATTGGCGACCTTTGCGGCGCGGGTTTGTTCCCACTCCATGATCCGCTCTTCAATAAGGCCCATTGATTCCAATTCCATGGCGTTGCCGATAATATCCTGCAACTGGCCCAAGCTTGACATGGACCAACGCCGCGCCATCCCGTCAACATAGCCATTAACAAAGTCAAGAAAATCAGCGCCGATATCGTCTGCCGAAGTATCAGCAAGCGCCGCCGCTTTGATTTCGGATGCAAGGCCGGATATCACCACGGCAAGACAGCTTTTGATCTTTGCCGGCAACGCTGTTTCTCCATACTCCTGAAGCCATCCGCCAAAACCTTCGGCACCTTGCTTTATCCTGGCCCTGATTGCGGAAACCTCAGCCGCAACGGCTTTTGCGGCTGCACTATTAATCGCGGGACGGTACTTATCAACCAAACGGTTGCGGACCTGAAGGCTTGACTCGGCCTTGTACAACATTGTCTTGCTCACGGTCTTTTCTGATCCGGTTCCGCTTACTTCGGTGTTCAGTTGGCGCGTGTATTCGTCGCCCTTGTCTCTGGGCTCCATATCCTCTTTAGCCCGGCATTCATTGGGGTTTAGAATTCCCTTGTCGATACCTTTGGAATAAGCCTCATAGCGTGACTTTATGTCGGCCCGCTCCATGCCTGAGACGTTGAACTTGGCGTAAACGCCTTGCTCTTTGTGCTTCCGGCAAAGCAGTTGCCGCCTGATCGCCTGTTCCCATCGGATAACCCACGGCAGCATCGTAAATTTAACAAAACTCAAAAAGAATTGCTCCGCGCTCGCATACGTGGCGGCCTTTTCATGCAGATCGAGAAGTGCTGCCGGAACCCTGAACATTCGCGCGATCTCAAGCAATTGAAATTGCCGCGTAGCCAGATATTGCGCGTCTTCATTGGTCATGCCAACGCTTGAATATTCCATTCCCTCTTCAAGAATGGCGGTTCCGCCGCTATTATCTCCGCCGTGGGCGCGGTTCCAGCCCGCCAGGATTCTTGCAGCGGTTGTATCGTTCAGGGTTTTGGGGTGCCGCAATACCCCACCGGGCCGGGCACCGTTTTTGAACAGTTGCGAACCATGCTTTTCAGTCGCCAAGCTCAAACCGATTCCGTTCCTGTGCGCTGCAACCGGGCTCAGGCCCATATAACCGTTGTCGGAAATCCCGCGAAGATGAAATATATTGCCCGCCGGAATCTGTTCCGGTACGCCCGTGTCTTGCATGGTGACGTTATATGTCAATGACCAATCCCGGTTACGCTTTACAGTTACGCAATCAGGATGCAACGGCAATAATTCCGACACTTGGTCATCTACCCAATTGATATATGAATAGTGATTTCCCCTCAGCGCAACGTGTCCGGTCGCCATTTCCACGAACTGATATCCATCTTGAAATCCATTCGGTTCCCATTTCAGAACATTATTAAGTGAAAGATCATCGCGCGAAAATAATTTTCCAGAAGAATTCTTTGTAAAAAGGCCGCGCGGAAGCTGCGCCATTGATTCAGCCAAGATTCTTACACAAGCGTAAACCGTCCCGATCTGCATTGCCTTAGTGGGCGTTACGGTTATGCCCGACGCGCTATCACCGCCGCCCAAATATTCCATAAGCACATCATGAAGATGTTGAGAAGTCATCCCCTTGACGCTTTTTTGTCTCTCGATATTCAGGCCCAGGATTTTCAAGCTATTAACATTTCCCTTTCACCGTAAACGCTCCCGCCCGCCTGCACCGCCATCGCCCGCGCCATCGCGTTAATAGTGGCAACGCAACCATCGATCTTGTTCTCCCGACCTTGCTTAAACGGAAAAACATTTTCCTTCTTGTCGGGCGTCGCCATGGTGTTGGCAAAGCACCAATATGTAACCGGGTTGCCGTCATGGTGAAATTTTCCATCGCGTATGACCGCGTCAAGTTCTTTCATAGGCTCAGTCAATGAAGGCGCTGTTTGTGGAATCTCAGTACAAAATATTCGTTCTTTTTCAAGATTCGATATGAGTTGTTGAGCATTCCATGGGTCATTGCAGACTTCGCCGCCGTTATTATCCGGTCCGGTCAAATCAAAATCTTTCGCAATTTTGAACAAATCATCCTGAATAAATTCATAGTCAATTCTGTTTCCCGGTATCGCCGTGATATAGCCATCATGAATCCACCCGGCATAATGTGCCCTATCTTCCCCATTGGTTTCCATTTCGGGAATATAGTAACGTGAAAAAAGATAGTAATCAACACCTTTTTTAAAAAGCAGCATTACCGCAGTCAGATCCTTCTTTGATGCCAGGTCAAGGCCGACATAAACGGGCTCTCCATAAAAATCATTTACAGACAGCAAAGAGTCTGAACATTTTTCAAACTCTACCATATTGAAAAATGCTTCGGCCGTGTTGCTCCACACGTTTAAGTGTTTGCATTTTAAAATATTCTGTTTACGCGCATCCTGAATCGCGTTTTGATGCTGTTTTTTGAGGTAGTCTTCAAATACGGAAACGCCGAAGCCCGGATTCGCCTTTTTCCAAACCTCAAAGTCTGTCCAGTCGTCATCTTTGTCGATGGTATAAATAAGCACAAAAAGAGCGTCGTTGACGATATCGCCCTGTAAGACCTTTATGGCCTGACCACGCTTATGAAAACACGGGCTTGCCGTATTGGCCCCGGCCGTTGTGATAACGGCAAGAATCGGCTGCTCACGGCTACCCAAGCCCGTATCAAATCAATCATAAACATGGTCGGTCGGGTGTTCGTGATATTCGTCAACGATTCCACAATGAACGCTCGCCCCGTCGCCCGGCTTGCCCACAACAGCCTCAAAGCGGCTATCGGTCATGAGGCTGTAAATGTTTCCGGGGTTCTTGTCGGTGCCGCCCAGCTCGATGCCGTATCGTTTTCGATAGGCTGGCAAGTTTTTCGACATTTTCCAGGCCGGCCGAAAGACTTCCATGGCTTGGCCGAGCGTCGTAGCGCCACTATAAACCTCTGCGCCCTTCTCACCGTCCGCGCTAAACATGTAACTGCCAAGTATAGCGCCCTTGGTCGATTTTGCATTTTTTCTTGGTATCTCGGCGTAAACTTCCCGAAAGCGCCTTAAATTATCCTTTTTTCTCAACCATCCAAACAAAACCGCAAAGAAAAAGCATTGCCAGGGCTGCAAAACAATGGTCGATCCCGCCCACTTCCCCTTGACATGGGGCATTAATTCCGCGAATTTGCATATTTTTTCACCCTTTTCAGGGTCAAATTTGTACGGATAATCAGCCTTTTTAGACCTCTCCAGGTCGCCAAGGTGCCGCTTGCAGGCCTGAACAATATACAAACATGCCGTAATTTTGCCGCTTATTACGTCCCGCGCGTACTTATTGGCCGCGTTTACATGCGGATATTTTTGTTTTCTTGCTGCCATCTATCCAAACTCTTCCCAGGGGTCTTTCTTGTCGCCGCCCTTTCCTGGCGTTGCGCCGACCTTGGCGATACTCGCAGGAGTCAACCCGAATTCCGACAATAGGCTTTGAAGATGCCGCATGGCTTCATTCTTTTGCGCCACTGCCGGATGCCCCTTAACCATAACCTTTATCATTGCTCGCGGTTCTCCGGTCTCGGCGTCGATGATGGTTTCGCCCACCGTTTCACTTCGGTAGGTCCGGCCTTCTTTTTCAATAGTCAGGTTACACTCTTCAATTTCCTGAATCCGCATTGCTATCAACGCCGCCGCCTCGATCCATGACGCGGAATCAAGCTTGTAAACCCCCAGCCGCTTCTTGATGGTCAAGAAGTGTTCCAGGCATTCGGCGGGAAGCCATGGCGGGCATTGCATACCTTCCTTGGCCGCCTTTGGTGCGTCGGGGTTAGCCCGATCACTCCTGAAGGTACCCTCTAAAATTTTTAGATGATCCGGTTTTCTTTTTCTTCCGCCCTGCCCCTTGCCAGCCATTTTTTTACTCCATATAATTTGGGTGTGTAATTTTTACCCATTTATCACTCAGTTTTGACACGGCGCCTGTGACCCTGCCCCAACGGTCACAGGCCTTACCTTTGGGAAGATTTTGACCCCCATCCCATTGATTTAACTTGATATATTTTAATCAAGACCCACGCCCGAACCCTCCATCTTCCTTGGCCGTTTTCCGGCTGTGATGCTTGTGGCAAAGCCCCTGCCAGTTCGTAACGTCCCAAAACAGCTTCATGTCGCGCTTGTGCGCTTTGATATGGTCAAGGTCAGTGGCAAGTGTGGTCACGCCTTCGGCCGCACACATAACGCAATATGGATTTCTGGCCAGGTATGAAGCCCGCGCTTTTCTCCACTTCCAGTCATATCCCCGGCTGGCCGATGATCCACGCCGTTGGTCTTGGATGCTTGCCACCCTGGCCTTGGACACGTTACGCCGTGACTGACACGACTCACACAGGTTACCGGCGCGTGTGGGCCTTTTACATCGCTGACAAGCCTTGTTGGGTGCCATGCTCATTATGCTACAGCCTTTTTGAATCCTGCCCATAACGCCGCTATAAGGGCCGTTATGAACGTTGTCAGCGTTACGGTTATCAAAACCTTGGCGACAATGTCGGCAATCCTGCGCGTTTTCTTCTCAGACTGAATGACACGCCTGATTGATTCAACGCCCTGCCCGTGGTTGCCGTTGTTTTCGTCTTTCAGCATTCCCCAGAAATGGCCCATTTCGGCTTGCGCTTTTGGATCGAGATTGCATTGACAAGTGCCCTTGACCTTCTCGGCCACCAAGCACGCAAGGCGCTCTATCTGTGCTTCAGTCATTAGCTTATGCCCTTGACCGCTTTGATTATGCCGGTGATACCGCCGCCAGTTGCAAAATCTTCCCCGGCTTCAACCCTTTGCATCTTGCCCCGGTGCCATGCCGACACCCCCAGGATGGCGCCCGGTATCGAAAACAGTGCCGTGACAGCCATCACAAGCGCCGGTATTGCGTTGATAAAGTCGATGTTGTTTTTGTAGATTGCATAGCCAAGCAGGCCGATAATGCCCAGGACGCACAAAAAGAACGCGACAGCGGAAGCAAACCCCCAAAACGGGCGCCACATTGAAGCCCACGCATGCCCAGACGCTTCAACCCTCATGGTCTGGTTTACTGACTCGATCTGCTTTGACACTTCCTGAGCCAGGGCAATTTCTTTTTCGGCTGCAATCTGCTTAATTTTTTCAAGCAGTTCCGGGCATTGCTCAATTGCAGAAGCCATTTCAAGCGGGCTTTGATCGTCACCGGCCCCCGTGGCCTCTTTGAGGATGTCAATAACGATACCCGATCCGGGAATGGCATTTGCAACGAGCCTGGGCGCAACTTTTTTGATGGCCGCGAAAATTTTTGTTAAAGCGCTCACTGTGCCGCCTCCACCAGTTCGAAGTGAACCAAGTCCTGAAAATCTTGGTCGGTTACCGGTTCGCCGTCACGATCCCAATTGCCGCCCCACCGGATTTCGATTCCCATAAGCTTGGCGGTAGCCAGGACAAGGCCCGCCATGTGGATGCAATGGGCTTTTTCCCATGACACTTTGCCGTTGATGCAGGGTGCGGCGTCAACGGCTTTTGCCAGGTCGCCGGGGTTCAAGACATTATGCTTTGAGTGCGGCCACCGGACTTTTGAAAGGCCCGATTCGAAATAGCGGTTTTGAAGTTCCCGGCTTCGCCGGCCTTCGGTGATCGTGATATCCATCAAGCCCAGGCCCAACACATGCTTGAACAGGTCTTGAAGTCTGTTGTCGCATGATGAAAGCGTGAAAAGTGAGTGAGAACTGAATTTAAACATGATTTACCCTTTCTGGAACCATTTGTGGTATTAATACTTCATAAGAAATTTTGAGTCAACCCCATTGGACAAAAAATTATAATTTCCTGCAAACGCCTGCCAAATGCAAAGTTTCAGTGACTGCTTGATATTCTTTATCCACGTTATTCAATCGCCAAGTATTTCATAGTTACGTCAACCGCCGCTTTCCATCCACGACAGACCAAGACAAGATAGCCTTGTCTTCTGAGCAATTCATGAATCTTTTTCTGTTCACCCGAGACGACCCCGCCGTAAAGGCGCTTTAGCTCGATTTTAGCGCCATGAAATTTTAACCTTGCCAAAGGTATGTCGATATCGGG
>JBFFHG010000098.1:0-8283 GCA_041557055.1 Desulfosarcinaceae bacterium | reverse complement strand
TGTCCTGCCGGAATGAGCGGATGATCAACACACCAAATGGGTCTGGATATGCTCAAATACATTTGCTCAGATTTTGATATGATTTATGCTTGCAAAGCACAATAGTTCTTTCTATGATAGTCCGTTACAAATTAGCGTGAGACAAAATTCAGATATAGAGGTCTTAAAAATATGAGTAAAGTATTCCGCCCAAGCCACCGCGAGTCAAGCCTACTTTCTAAAATCGAATCCTCCAAAGAACATGCTCGAAGACGCACTATCAGCGCAGCCAGAGACCATATCGACACTTTGGGCAATGCCATTGCAATGAAGCTGGTGGAGAACCGGCTGGTCGAGACCACCGACAAGAACAGTCTCGAAGAGCAAATTGTCAAGTGCCTGGACGGCCTAAGCAAATCGGATGAATTTGAAATCGACTATTTGGTTGCCCCCTATCGCGGTCTAGTGAAGCATCCCAACATCGTCAGCCTCTACGTGACAGCCTATTTGCTGGAAAAGCTGATCAATCACAAATCGGTGGTGGATATTTTCGGGTCGGACAATGATATCTACGGCTGCATCCACAAACAGGTGGTCAAAATTCTACCCTGACCGGCGAAATCATGCGCCCATCCTTTTTACCGCGTCTGGTCAACGGGCCTTTTGACGATCCCGGGTTGTTCGTCCCATTGGCCTTTCAAAAACGCGCCCTGCTTTTTGATATGGGTGATTTGAGCGGGCTCTGCCCGGGCGATCTGCTCAAAACCAGCCATGCCTTTGTCAGCCATACCCATATGGACCACTTCATCGGTTTCGACCAGCTTCTGCGGCTGCTCCTTGGCCGGCCGGTCAATCTTCATATTTTCGGTCCATCAGGATTTTTAAAAAATATCGGCGGCAAACTCAATGCCTACACATGGAATCTGGTCCATAACTACCACCATGCCCTGACGCTCACCGCCACTGAAATTCACCCGGAGCAAAGGGTCACCCAGGTCTTTGACTGCTGCAACGGTTTTGCACCATCAGCCCCCATCATCGAAAAAAAAGAGGGCCCGCTGTTATTTGAAGAACCCTCTTTTCAGGTCCGAACAGCCATTCTTGACCACCGCGTTGCATGCCTGGGCTTTGCTGTGCAGGAGCGGTTTCATGTCAATATTCTTAAAACCCGGTTGATGGCGTTGGGGTTGACGGTGGGCCCGTGGGTCGGCCGGTTCAAGGAGCTTGTGTATCAACAAGCCGATCCGGCTGTCGAGATTCAAGTCCCTTCCGAAAAAGGGCAAAAAACCTCGAAAACCTATCAATTGGGAGAGCTCTCCCGGAAAATAGCCCGTTTCACCCAGGGGCAAAAGTTTGCATATGTACCGGATGCCGTCTACAGCCGGGAAAATCAGAAAAAAATCATCGATCTGGCCCATGGCGCCGATCAGTTGTTCATAGAGGCCGCTTTCCTGGAAGAGGACCGTCAAACCGCTGCGGAAAAATACCATCTGACAGCCCGGCAGGCCGGCACCCTGGCCCGTAATGCAGGGGTTACGGATTTGATCCTCTTTCATCACTCCCCCCGCTATCTGGAACGCGGGCATCTGCTGCAACAGGAAGCTCAACAGGCGTTTCGGGGAGAAAAGGGGCCATAGGGCTCAGCCGCTGAGTTTTGCCGCTCAATCATTGCCCATTTTCAGTTCCTTGATATCAAAAACCGGCCCATGGATACATGCGTGCAAATAGTGATCCTGTTGCCGCCGGGATTCGACCGCGCACCCCAGACAGACACCCATTCCGCAGGCCATCATGGTTTCTATGGAGACTTGGCAGGGCGCTTGACAGCGCTCGGCAATACGGGCCACACAGGCCAGCATGCCATGGGGCCCGCAGGCATAAACCATATCGGGTTTTCGTTTCCGAATGGCTATTTCCAGAGGATCGGTAATCAGGCATTGATCGCCGTCACTGCCGTCATCGGTGGTGACCGTAAGGGATATTCCCAACAGTTTAAAGTGTTCCCGGCAAAGCAGGTCATTGCGGCTCCGCCCGCCGAGAAACAAATGGATGCCGCCCGGATCAACGCCGCGGGCAACGAGTTCGGACGCTAAAAAACGGACGGGCGCAATGCCGATACCACCGGCCGCCAGATAGATTGTTTTGTAACGCGAATCCAATCTGAAACCATGCCCCAGGGGCCCGAGCAGATCCACGGATTCGCCCGCGCGCATGTTCGCCAAAAAACAGGTGCCCTGCCCCACCACCTTGATCAGCAGTTCAATACCTTCAAAACAATCGGCATCGCCCAGACGGCCGCAGATGGAAAAGGGGCGTCGCAGCAAGGGGGAGGACTGGGGGCCGAACCGGGCCATAACAAACTGCCCCGGCGCAGCTTTGACAAAGTCACCTTCACAGGCCAACCCCAAATGATAGCAATCGGGCGCCACCTGATTATTGAACCGGATGGTTGCTTGCTGCTGGATCATGCCGGGTTCCCTTCATTGGATCGAATTCCCACGACCGTTGCAAATCGACCTGTTTTTTTATCTCCGCGATAGGAAAAAAAGAGGTGTTGATTGCATTTCGTACAGATTCCGGCCACGCGGATATTGGGTTTTTGAACACCGGCCGCCGCCAATTGATCCAAACTGATTTGCCAGAAATCGAAATACGCTCCGCAACGGCGGTAGCCCCAATAGGATCGGGGTATCTCCTGACGAAAATTGATGAACTCTGCGCAACACGGCCCCAATGACGGACCGATGCCGCATATCAGATCCTGGGGCCGGCATCCATATGTGGCCGCCATTGCCTCGATGGTGCTTCCGATAATGTTGCCGATACTGCCCCGCCATCCGGAGTGGACATTGGCCGCCACGCGCCGCAGGGGATCAATCATGATCACGGACTGGCAATCAGCGGTCTGAATCACCAGGGCGCTGGCAGCCTGCGCCGTTACCAGGGCGTCTCCCCGGAGGCGGACGATGTTTGCCGCCGCCTGAACCGAGTTGTCCCAAATGCCGACCTGGGTGCCATGGACCTGGTGGGCATACACTGCGGTATGACCATCTCCAAACACGCTCAGCATGCGCCGGCGGTTAAGTTGAACTTGCGCATCAGGTGTTCCGCAGCCCAAGCCCAGATTGAATGTCGTGGCACCGCCCTTATGGTCCCAGGCCTGGCGCAGGAATATGCCATGAAAAAATCCCGGCAAATCCGATAACATCGGAAACTTGAGATAGGTCATACCGTTGTCGTGAATCCAATCCATGTAAAGCGTTCTTTCCGATCATTTTGGTTTTAACCGCGCTCAAGCGCGCGGTTTGATCAATTACCATCAATCGGCGCGGGCCAACGTCAGCACTTTAACCGACGCAACCTTTGCCTTTTTCAGCACCCGGGCGCAGGCGTTGGCTGTGGCTCCGGTGGTCAACACATCATCCACCAGCAAAACCCGGCGCCCCTGCACAGCATCGGGATCGGTCAACTTAAAGGCGTGCTTCAAATTTGCGGCGCGTTGTTGCCGGTCCAATCCGGTCTGGGGCGGCGTGTAACGGTGCCGGATCAAAATCCCGCTGGCCAGCCTCTCCCTGTCAAAGGGTAGCCCCTGCTCCCGGGCCAACGTGAACCAATGCCGGACCAGAAGCTCGGCCTGGTTAAATCCGCGTTGCCGCAACCGCCGCCGGTGAAGGGGCACCGGAACAATCCAATCAAACGCCTGCGGTTCCCAGTGCCGCCACAGGGTCTGCCAAAGCAGACGGGCCAACGGCAGGGCCAGCTCCGGCCGATAATCATATTTAAAAATACAGATCAGGGCCTTAAGTGCCCGGTCATATTTGCCCGCTGATCTGGCCATGGAAAATTCAAATGGCTTCCGGCGACAGCGCCCGCACAGATGATTCACCCCTGCAGGGGAATCAAAGGGCCGACCGCAATGGGGGCAAAGGGGCGTTCCGGTCGGTTCGGTCTGCCCCATGCAACGATCACAGAGGAACTCCGCCAGGCTGGCCCTGGCCCCATGGCCGGTTTCTCCCTGCCGCCGGCCTTCGGCCATGCCTGTGAGATCGCGACGGTAGAAACGGCTGCAGCCGCAGCAGCGCGTGGGAAAGACAGCATCCTTGGTCACCCCGCGCAACCGCCTGAGCAAACGATAAATGGATGTTCCGGCCGCGGCCATTTCCGACCCCGGGCGCCTACATCCGCTCAGCAATGGCCGCGGCAAAGGCCGAACATTTTACTTCCCGGGCGCCCTTGATCTGCCTGGCCAGGTCATATGTAACGACACCCTCTTTTATGGCGGTTTGCAGGGCTTGGCGAATCCTCTCCGCCGCGCTCTGCCATCCCATGTGGTCCAGCATCATCGCACCCGACAAAATCAGGGAACTGGGATTGACCTTGTCCAACCCGGCATACTTGGGGGCCGTTCCATGGGTGGCCTCAAAAACAGCACATCGATCTCCGATGTTGGCGCCGGGCGCCATGCCCAACCCCCCCACCTGGGCCGCCAACGCATCCGACAGATAATCGCCGTTCAGATTGGGTGTGGCGATGACCGAAAATTCATCGGGCCGCAGCAACACCTGCTGAAAGAGCATATCGGCAATGCGATCCTTGATCACCACCTTGCCTTGCGGCCGCTGGCCGTTGAATCGCTCATACAATTCAGCTTCGGTGATGGTTTGATCACCGAAACGCTCCTTGGCCACCGCATAGCCCCAGCGGCTGAAAGCACCTTCGGTGAACTTCATGATGTTGCCTTTATGCATGAGAGTCACGCTGGGCAGATTTTGATCAACGGCGTAGGCAATGGCTCTGGCCACCAGGCGTTTGGTGTTGGTCTCGCTGATGGGCTTGATGCCGATGCCGGTATTGCCGCCAAGGGATGTCCCCATGCGGCTGTTAAGAAAGTCTATGACCCGGTCGGCATCTTCCCCGCCGGCCTGCCACTCGATGCCGGCGTACAGGTCTTCGGTATTTTCACGAAAAATCACCATATCGATCTGCTCAGGCCGCTTCATGGGGCTGGGAACCGGATCGATATAGCGCACCGGGCGCACGCAGGCATATAGATCGAGTTTCTGACGAATGGCCACATTCAGACTGCGAATTCCAGTGCCCACCGGCGTCGTCATGGGGCCCTTGATGGCCACGGCATGGTCCCGGACAGTATCAAGGGCCGCCCGGGAAAGCCAATCGCCTGTTTGCGCAAACCCCTTTTCCCCCACCAGCAGTTCCAGCCAATGGATCTGACGTTGACCGTTAAAGGCGACCTCAACCGCCTTGTCGATAACGGTCTGCGTGGCCGGCCATATGTCGCGCCCGATTCCGTCTCCCTCGATAAAGGGGATGATCGGATAGTCGGGAACTTGCAGTGAACCATGGTCGGAAATGGTTATTTTTTGTGGTTGAACGGTTGTCATGGCTTCTCTCCTTCCTATGGGACCGGCAAGCACCTCTTTGCCGGATAATTCTGGTGTGAACAATGGCCGAATCAGTTTACGCCCGGCTCAAGCCTCTTTTCCAGGCAAAGCAGAGAGGCGTTGCCGAAAGGCCTCATACATAACAACCGCGGCGGCAGCCGAAGCATTGAGAGAGCCCATGGGGCCGATCTGCGGAATGGCTACCGTAAAATCGCAATATTTTTTTACAAGGGGCCGAATGCCCTTCTCCTCCCCGCCGACCACAATGGCCAGAGGTCCTGTCAAATCGGTCTGGTAAACCGAGCTGTGCCCATGACGCTCCGCAGCGGCAATCCAAAGGCCGGAGGTCTTCAACTGCTTTATGGCCGCCACCAGGTTGGTGACATAAGCCAGCCGCATATGCTCCAGGGCCCCGGCGGAAGCTTTGCTGGCCGCCGCAGAGGGCGGGGCCGAGCGATCCTTTGGAATCACAATGCCGTGAACTCCCGCGCACTGGGCAGTACGAACGATGGCGCCCAGATTTTGAGGATCGACGATCCGGTCCAAAACCAGGAAAAAGGCGTTATCCTGCCGCCTCCCGACAAAACCAAGAATTTCCGCCAACGAGCTCATGGGATAGTCCGAAACCCTGGCGCAAATGCCCTGATGCCGCCGATGGCCCACCAGAGTGGTCAGTTGCTGGGGGGTTTTGCCCTGAACCGTCACGCCGGCATCCCGGGCGTATCGAATCAGCGCTTCCTCACGCGGAGTGTTCTTTCCCTGAGCCACAAACAGGCATTCCATGGTTCGGCGACCGGCCCGCAACGCTTCGAAAACAGGATGATAACCCCAAAGCAGGTCGTTGTCCATAGCCCCCTTTTTTGCCCCTGCGGAACGTTCAAACGCCCGGCTCATTTTTTGCGGTACCCCTCAATCAATGCGACCAACGCTTCAGTGGCCCGGTTCACGTCATCGTTGACCAATTCATGCTGACAGATCCCGCGCCGGACAAGCTCCTCTTTGGCATTGGCAAGCCGCAATTCGATGGTCTCGCGGGTATCGGTTCCACGCCCGGTCAGCCGGCGCTCCAGTTCATCCATTGATGGCGGCAGGATGAAAATGGTGACCGCCTCGGGGAATCGCCGCAACATTTGACGCGCCCCCTGCAGATCGATATCCATTAAAATATCCTGACCTGCGTTTAAGGCATCGGCGATCCAGCGTGCAGAGGAGCCGTAATAGTTGCCGTGAACTTCGGCCCACTCGGCCCACTCTCCTTTCACAATACCCTGTCGGAAATCCTCTTCGGAAATAAAATGGTAGTCGGTCCCGTCTTGTTCGCCCTGGCGACGCGCGCGCGTGGTATAAGAGACCGAGTAAGCCAAATCCTTTAAATGATGACGCACGGCATTGCACAGCGTGCTTTTGCCGGCACCCGAAGGGGCCGAAACAATAAAAAGATGACCGGCCGGATTTGCGCCTCGCTGTCTCATCAGCGGCGTTGGCACTTTGGCCATGGCTACCCTTCCGATTGCTTTTCCCTCAACTGCTCAAAGCGCTGTGATATGGTTTCGGCCTGAATGGCGGATAACACGATATGGTTGCTGTCCATGATGATAATAGAACGGGTGCGGCGGCCATGGGTGGCATCCACCAGATGCTTCTCATCCTTGGCTTCATCTTTGAGACGTTTCATTGGGGCTGAATTGGGTGATACGATGGCCACCACCCGGTCGGCAACGACGGTGTTGCCGAATCCGATATTGAGCAAATTCTTTTCCATGCCGCATCCTCTCTTGTGCAAGCACTTACAATAAATTCCGATTATCAGCTTGGCCGATGGATTAATTTTTGACAAAAATCAATAGAATGCCAGATCACTCAATATTTTGCACCTGCTCCCGCAATTTTTCAACTTCAGCCTTGATATCCACAATGACATGGGCCAGATCAGCCTGTCCGACCTTGGCCCCCATGGTATTAAACTCCCGATTGAATTCCTGCAACAAAAAATTGAGTTTTCTGCCGGCGGGTTCACGCCCCCCCATGATGGCCCGAAACTGTTCGATGTGGCTTCTGGCACGCACGATCTCTTCGGATATATCGCTGCGATCCGCCAAGATACTGGCTTCCTGAGCAATCCGGGAAGGATCGATTTCAACAAGATCCTGAGTCAGTATCGCCACCCTGGCCTGCAATCTGTCACGATAGTGAGGCACCATGTCCGCGGCGGTGCTTTCAATATTGCAAAGGTTTCGTTCGATAAATTCCAGGCGCTGGTCAAAATCCCCTCCCACAAACGCGCCCTCTTTGACACGCATTCGATCCAACGCCGCCAAAGCTTCCTGGACAACGGATTCGGTCAACGGCCAGTGGGATTCCGCGTCCACGCGGTTGTCGGCTGTTTGGATCACCCCCGGCACACCGAGCAAATACTCCAGGGAAAGGGGACGGGAACCCAGATTGAGATCGTCACTCAATTGCGTGGCTGCCGTCCGAAAGGCCAGAGCCCGCTGAAGATCCACCTGGTAGGCGGTGGCGGTCTCCGAGTTGTCCTGAATACCGAGGCGCAACTCCACCCGCCCCCGCTCCATGGCCTTGGCGGCAAGGGCTTTGAGTTTTTCTTCAAAACCGGCGTATCCCGAGGGCAGTCTCAAAACAAGATCCAAATGCCTGCTGTTGTAGGATCGGATCTCGGCGCTGACGGTCAGCGCGCCGTCACTGCGCTCGGCAAATGCATAGGCGGTCATGCTTTTAAGCATCTTTGAATTCACTCCTTGAACTATGTTTTCTCAATTTAATATCCACAGCGTATTGCTGACGCACCTGCATTAAAAAGGCCCCCATGGCTTTATCGCTGTAATCGGGATAGGTCCACGGCAAGGACTGGTAAGCGCCTTGCTGATATAACAGGGTCAAATCA
>JBFFHG010000097.1:0-8327 GCA_041557055.1 Desulfosarcinaceae bacterium | reverse complement strand
GGTTGATCGCCATGGTCGCAACCCTGTTCGAAATGGGCGCCATCAACGGTCTCGGAAAATTCGACCGTGACTTGAATACGGATCGCATCCGGCAAACCAATGATGTCTGGGAGTATGTTCTGGCCTGGAAAGAATCGACCCAAATCGAGAGAGACATTGTGCTCACCGAAATCGATATCGAAAACCTCATCCGAACCAAGGGGGCCATCTACAGCGGCTGCATGACCTTGCTGGATGAAATCGGCATGGGCATGGATTTGATCGACAAAATCGTTCTGGCCGGCGGGTTCGGCAGCTATATCGATCTGGAAAAAGCAATGACCATCGGACTGCTGCCGGAAAAAGATCCCGATGAAGTGGTCTTTATCGGCAACAGCTCCCTGCTGGGCGCCCAATTCTGCGCATTGGCCAACCACCTGCGCAGCGAGGTGGTCGAACTGACGAGCCGCATCACCAATTTTGAACTTTCGGAGACACCATCCTACATGGATCACTATGTGGCCGCGCTCTTTCTGCCCCACACCGATCTCAACCGGTTCCCGAAACTCAAGGCGCGCCTTGAAAACCGGGAAAACGCCAATTAAAGTTCATATGCCCATACGCTATCTCATATTGGCCCTGACCACCCGCTGCAACTTGCAGTGCCGGTATTGCTACTGCGGCCAACCCTCCTGCCGGGAAGAGATGCCGATGGCGGTCATGCAGCGCGCCATATCCATGGCCGCTGCCGCTCAACAGCCGTTCCATCTCCAACTTACCGGCGGAGAACCGACCCTGGTACCGGCTTTAATCCAAAAAGCGGCCGCACTGGCAAAAGGCACCGGCCGATGCCGCAGCATCGGCATCCAGACCAACGGCACCTGCTTGACGCCGGAGCTGCTTGAACTGTTTAAAACCCATGGGGTTCAGGTGGGGGTCAGCCTGGACGGTCCCCCGCCGGTCCACCAACAGCAACGCGGCATGGCGGCCGAGACCCTGCGGGGGGTTCGGTTGCTGGAGTCGGCAGACATCCCCTTTGGGGTAACGGCAGTGGTCACCCAGGCCAACGCGGCCGTCCTGGACCGCCTGGTCCTGGCCCTGGCCGGATTCGGTTGCGCCCGCGGTATCGGCCTGGACCTGCTGGTAAGCAAGGGCCGCGCCCAAAACCCAGGCCGGGTTGCGCCTGCCGACCGGCACTCGCTTCGAAAGGGCATGGAGGGTATGGTCACGGCCTTAAACGCCGTCAATTCCCGCAGGACCATTCCCATTCGGTTGCGGGAACGGGATCTCGTCATGACGGTCGGGGAGAAAAAGAGATCCGCTTTTTGCCATGCCTGCCTGGCCGAAAGCATGGCGGTCGCCCCTGACGGTCGGATTTTCCCCTGCGGCCAAACCCTGGGAGATCCAAGGTTTTCCGCAGGAACTGTTTGGGCGCCCCGTTTCCACAGGCTCAAAACCCTGGCCGGCGACCAACCGCAAAACGCCCGATGCAACACCTGCCCGCTGGAAGCCGTCTGCCCCGGGGATTGCCCCAGCCGGCTGCACTACAACCAAAA
This sequence comes from Desulfosarcinaceae bacterium, assembly GCA_041557055.1. Taxonomy (GTDB): domain Bacteria; phylum Desulfobacterota; class Desulfobacteria; order Desulfobacterales; family Desulfosarcinaceae; genus JARRKU01. The sequence goes on along the minus strand of JBFFHG010000097.1, from coordinate 6,792 downwards.
CGAAAAAACACCGCAGGTATGCGACCTGTATCAAATCTTGTGGCAAATGGAAAAGGATCATCCGGGAAACAACCGGGGCAAAGGGATTGAATTTTGAAGGGCCCGTCATCAGCGCCGCAGCCAGCCCCGTGTTGTCTATCAAGCACAATGGATTGGAAAAGAGGTCACCATGAAAAGACTCAAGCTGGCATTGATTCATTACAGCGTGCGGCATAAGCAGCCAAAGCACAATCGGGACATGCTGATGGCGTTGGTTGCCGAGGCGGCCCGGCAGGGCGCGCGCATTGTGGCTTGTCCGGAACTGGCTGTTTCCGGCTACGCCTTTAGCAGCCGCACCGACATGGTTCCCTATGCGGAGACCGACACAGACCCCACCGTAACCGCTTTGGCCGAAATCGCGCAAGCATCGGGCATCTATATTTGTATCGGCCTGGCCGAAAAAGAGGCCCGCACCGGCATCCTTTTCAACAGCGCGCTGGTTCTGGTCCCCAAAGGGAAAGTAATTTGCCGATACCGCAAAATCAATGCCGAGTTCCGCTGGGCCTGTCCCGGCAATCCCAAACAGGACAACACTTTTGAAACGCCATGGGGACGTGTGGGCGTTCTGATCTGCTCTGATTCCTACCACGGTCTGATGCCCCGGGTCACGGCCCTGCGCGGGGCTGATCTGCTCATTGTGCCGGCCAACTGGCCGCCGGCGGGATTGGACCCCCGGGAGCTATGGCGCGCGCGGGCCGTGGAAAACGGCTTCTATGTGGCGGGTTGCAACCGAACCGGCGTCGATCTGACCATGGACTGCCGCCAGGCCCCGTCGTGTGTTTACGACCCCGGGGGCCGGCTCCTGCTGGATGCCAAAAGCGACGATTCACAGATCTTTTGGGTCGATTTGCCGTTGACTTCCCAGAGCCGCCTGGACCAGCGGGCGCGCCGGCGACGCTTGGCGGACCGTCGGCCCCGACACTACCACGACTGCTATCTGAACTTGCGGATGATCCCCGATTTAAGCCAACTTCTGGATCTGCCGCAGCCGGGTGATCTGAGCCTTCACTGCATTGTTCCCGAAAAAAACGAACATCCCGCGGATGCATTGGAACGCAATATTTCAAATAATGAAGAAAAAGGCGGCTTGTACCTTCTCCCCCCGTTTGCCTATTCAGATACCGTTCTGAATAGGATCGCGAAAAACGCCCGCGGCAAAAATATCGGCATTGTAACCTGCCATGGGGAGAACACCGGGCCGCGCCATTACACCTTTCAAAATAAAAGCATCAACCAGCAGTGGCACTTGCCGCCCTGGCCATTTGACAACGGCACCGCAATTCCACGCATCGACGTGGGACCGGCGCGCTTGCTTTTGGTTCCTTTTGCCGCCCTGGCCCACCCCGAACTGGCCACGGCGGCTGCAAAACAGGGATGCGATCTGGCGCTTGTCCTTGAGAAACAGCTCTCTTCCGAGGATCGCTTGCTGGCCGGGGCCCGGACCATCGAGAACCTTGCAGTGGCCGCCTGCGCCCATGACGGCGCCGGCATCTGGATCACCCCCGAAGGTCACCAGCGATGGGAAGAGGTGACCGCCGGACCGGGAGAAGTCTGCCGTTACACTTTGGACACCAGGCGCACGCGCCTCAAAATATTTCAGGATCGCATCGATTTTGAAGTGTTGCTGCGCAATAGACAACAAATCGGCAAACCGGTTGTTCCCAACGATATGCCCTGATTTGCCGACTGCTTCCGCCCATATGCAGGCATGACCGCCAATCCATTGCTTCTCCGAGGCAAATGCATTGACAACAGATTATCATGATGAAATCCAAATCAATCGATTATGGCGGTAATACAAAACAATTCCCATTTTATGGTTTAATATTCATCAACAGGCAGAAATAATTTGTTTGATTTTTTCGCTGAAGTGGCCGAAAAAAAGAGATTATCCGTCCGCTTATCAAGTCGCTTTTGGTTTTGACTTGCCGGCCAAGAATGCAAACCCAACGGAGTGATCATCATGGAATGTAAAACAGAAAAGAATCTCTCATCGTGCAACTGCAGTTATGCGCCCTGTTCCCGAAAAGGAAAGTGCTGCGATTGCCTGACCTATCATTTAAAAAGCAGGGAGTTGCCGGCATGCTGTTTTCCCGATGATGCGGAAAGAACCTACGACAGATCGTTTGAATTCTTTGCCCGCCTGGTAAACGAAAACAAAGTATAACGCAACCTTTGGTTTTCATAAACCGGCCAAGGGATTGAAGAAAGTATGCCGCCGCTCAAGCGCTTGATTGGGGATGATTTCTAATCGGCCCCGGCGGTGACCTGGGTTACTTCGCCGGATTCGTAAAGTTGCCGAAACACGGCGATGATGTCAGGATCGAACTGGCTGCCCGCACCGCCGTAAATGATATCGAGGATTTTGGACTCTGCCATACGATTGCGATAGGCGCGGTCCGAAGCGATGGCATCGTAAACATCGGCGATGCTGAGGATACGGGCCAGCAGGGGGATATTGCGTCCCTTGATCTGATCGGGATAGCCTTTGCCGTCAAAGCGTTCGTGGTGGCAGCGCACGATGTGCTTTTCCCGATGCCAAAGCCCCAGGTTATCCATGATTTCAGCGCCAATCACCGGATGCTGCTTGATAATATCATACTCTTCCGCATTCAGTCGGCCGGGCTTTAAAAGAATCTCATCGCGAATGCCGATCTTGCCGATGTCGTGCAGCAGACCGGCCACGTTCAGGATCTCCTGCTCTTCGTTGCTGCAATTCATGGCCTTTGCCAGGGCCAGGGATAGACGGGTCACCCGGCTGGAGTGCTGCTTGGTGTATGGGTCCCTGGCTTCGATGGCCTTGACGAATGCATAGAGGGTGGCCAGCAGATTGTTATAAATATTTTCGTACAGGGCCAGGCTCTCCATGGCCGAAGCGGCTTTATTGGCTGTAAATGAGAGGTAGTAAAGGTCCTTTTCGCAAAATCGCCGCTCTCCCCGGCATATTGAAGCACTCAACACACCTAAAAGTTTATTGCGGATTTTCAAGGGGGTCAGCATAAAAGAACGAATATCAGCGGGCAAACAGCCATTGCCGTTGTTCTCGATCATCAATAAAGGCTGATCATCCTTGACCACCTCGAAAACCAGGGTTCGGATTTGGGGATCATCCGATAATGGCACAAGCTGGTCGGATTCATGGCCCCTGGCATTCGCCTGGGATCGGCGGGAGCGGGGCAACGCCTTGCTTTTGGAGAAGGCAATGGGAATGGCCTGATCGCTGGATTCATTGAGCAGGTAAAAACAGGCCACATCCGCATGAACCAGTTGGACGGTGGAATCCACCAGTTGCTTGAAAACATCGGAACTTTCATGGAGGCCTGAAAAATCGCTCATAATCCGGTTGATGACGTTCAACTCTTCGTTTTTGACCACCAACTCCTTATTGAGCTTCTCAAGCCGGGCTTTTCCCTCCAGCTCTTTGCTGAGCAGAATATTTTCAATGAACAGCTTTCGTTCACGCAGCACCCGTTGAACGCAGATCTCCATCTGGCGAAGATTGATGGGTTTGATCAGAAAATCGACCACTCCGTTTTTCAAGGTCTGAATGGTGTTGTCCAGGGAGGGGTAACCGGTCATGACCACCACCGGCACGGTGTTATCATGCTTGCGGACATATTCGGCCAACTCCAGGCCGTCCATTTCAGGCATATTGATATCAGTGAAACAACAATCGATGCGGTTGTTCCAAAGCACCTTAACGGCCTCGCGACCGTTTGAAGCTGTCAGCACCTGATATCCCCGGCCGCCGAAATAGGTTCGGGCGATATCCAGGATGCTCTCTTCATCATCTACAAAAAGGACGGTTTCCTTGGTTGTTTCAGGGGACATTGCCGTTCCGAATATTGTTTATGCATGCGCACTTTCCGATTTCATGCGTCCGAAGCGCGCCATTTCAATTTAAATCCCAGCGGTCCTCTATTGACCGGGCCTACACATCTATCGGCGCATTCGAGAATAACTTAACCCCATTCTCGCATCGGCATAAAGGATAGCCCTTCGCCATCTTTTTATGCAACGTCAGGGCCAATCGACCTTATGGGAGCAGATGGACGGGTCCGGATTGTTCGATCCGAGTCGATGGATTTTCCCCGGCAGGGTACGGCCGAACAACCGGCTCAAATGATGGGACCATCGGACCACCTTGGGGATATCAACACCGGTATGGATGGCCAGGGTATCCATAAGGTAGGCGGTATCTTCGGTGGCGATGTTGCCTGCGGCGCCGGGAACAAACGGACAACCGCCCAAACCGCCCAGGGATGTGTCGAACAATGCGACGCCCATCTCAAGGCCGGCCATCACATTGACCAGTCCCAGCCCGCGTGTGTCATGCAGGTGCAGTCCAACGGGAACAGTGCCCGTCATGGGCAAGATGGTCTTGAGCAGGCGCTTGATTGTAAAGGGGGTGGCCATGCCTGTCGTATCGGCCAATACCAGTTGATGGATCCCATAGGCCAGCAACATCTGCGCCAATTCCAGCACCCGTTCTTCCGGAACAACCTCCGCATCGGCACAACCAAAAGTGCATTGGATGCTGGCACGCACTTTGCGGCCGGCCTTGAGAGCCGGATTCATCATCTTTTCCGCTTCGTCCCCAATACGCTCCAGAGGCAGCCCGGCATTGACGCGGCTATGTGTATCGCTGGCGGCAATTGAAATTTCGATCCAGGGAATCGAGGTGAGCAAAGCGCGCTCCACCCCTTTATGATTGAGCGCCAGCGCGCTGTACTGAACGCCGTCATTTTGCGGAAGCCGCTCTATCACCGCCTCGGCGTCGGCCATTTGAGGCACCCTTAAAGGATGCACAAAGCTGGCCACTTGAATGGCCTGCAGGCCGGCATCGGCCAGACCGGCGATAAGGGACGCTTTTTCAAGGGTGGAGACCTGTCTGGTTTCCAATTGAAGACCGTCCCGGGGACCGACCTCGGCAATCATCACATGTTTTGGAAAATCCATTTCACGCACCTTCACTTCCCATCAAAATGATGCCGCCCCCTGTCATTTCAACGCCTTTTCACGTCTTTATTCCAATCCCGCGCCATATCCAAGCAAAATAAACAACATTCAGCCTCGTGGCAAGGTCGATGTTCCCCATTGTGAACAAGATCCGTTCCGGAGCCCGAACATGCTGACGCTCCAGCCCCCTCTCTCTCTCGCTCACAAGCACCTGCTATTGGATCAACCCGTTGCATTTATATCAGATTTGATTTTCTGAGCCACAGGCGCGCGAATTGGCACACCATTTGCTCACTTTTATTGTCAAGATTATATTCTCTTTCATTTTACAATTTCCAACAATGAGTAAGGAGGAACATTCCAATGAACTGTAGGCCCCACCCGACACAACCTTTCACCTATTTAGGGCTGATCGTCATGATCATGGCCGCTTTGGCAATGACCGCCTGCAGCGGCGGAAGCGGCGGAAGCACCGCTGCCGTCAGCGGGGACGTCAGCGCGCTCTCCCTGCCGGACCGCATCGAACTGAGCAATGTGGAGGATACGTCAACCGCAGCGGTTCGCACCTTGGGATTGTCACGAAGTGCATACACCGATACAGGTACCGATTATAGCGAGGCGCAAAAACACTCCTGGGTGGATGACACCGATGCGTTGGATATGGTCAATGAAATTTTAGGGATTGTCAAGGATACGGGCTATGCAGGCTTCGTAAACCAGGGCGCCTACAAAGCGCTGGTGCGCCAGGTCGGCGAAAGCGAACAGAGCCAATCCGGCTCCAGCACCACCTCCACAGCCACCGAAGAACTCATGGAAATCTATGTGAACGTCACCCGCGCGAGCAACGACGACCCCATGATCGTCAAGATATGGGTCGAAGAAGAAGATGGTCCCGGAGAACAGGCCATGTTGATCCGGGGTTATTTCACAGTCAGCCAGGGGGTGAGCGACACCTATCCCTATGGCGTCATGACCGCTCATTTTAAAGGCTCGGCCCTGGACGACAGCGGCAACCAAGGCGATGAGATGTTCACCATGGCCATGAGCGTGGACGCCGACGGCGGCAATGTGGTCATTGAAAACGTTGAGGATTCGTTGGAGGGCGGTGGCTTTGAATTCCATCGCAGGGTGCGCGTGGAGGCCAACGCCGATGTGACCGAAGGCAACGCCTACGTATCCAGCCAGGAGACCGATTGGGAAACCCAGACCCTGCCTGATCCCACAATCATGCAAATCGTCTTCAACGAGACACACTTCAAAGCCACTGAAGAGGGTGGCGGTGATCCGGTGGTCTACGCCAAAAACGATCTCAGACACCGCGTTTTCCGCTACCAGTTGTTCCATGCCGATAGCGGCGACGCCGTCACCCGCAATTCGGGCTTCCCCATTGAAACTGCGGACGGCAAGCACGGCTATGTGGGCTACTATGGTCTTTGGACACCCCACGGCACCACCCTGGCGCATGGCGATACGGTCTATGATATGGATGACAACGCCTATACCGTATTCCGGTCCTCCGGCAAGCTCACCAAGCATACCCGATCCAGCATGGTGTTGGAAGACCTGACCGGTGTGGAGCTCTCCAAGTGGACCGGCACCGGTGATAATGTTGTGGTTTGGGACGGCAGTCAGTTCAACATTACCGGTTCCCGCAACGACCAGGGCCAGATCGTCTACGCGGACGGCGGTCCGACCACCTTCCAACAGTGGGAAGGCGCCTGGTGCGAAGCGTTGAAGGCTTACCTGCGGCTGGGCAATCTCTATTACGACGACAACGGCACTGAGCGCACCCCC
>JBFFHG010000096.1:0-8346 GCA_041557055.1 Desulfosarcinaceae bacterium | reverse complement strand
CGTGGTCCATGACCATTTTATGGAGGATGGCAAGCAGCGCTCGGTGAAGAATCAGGAGCAGACCGAGGCGGCCATTGAGAAGCAGGCCGATATTCAGGCGGAATTCAGTCGATGGGGCAAGGGCCATAAGCATTGGGGACCCAAGCTTACGGATATCTACAACGAGCAGGTCAATGGGTTTGTTCTTCGAAAGTTTCCAGTGCCGAACATCGACCATTTTCCGGGCGCTTCCAAGGCGATCAGCCTGCGGCCGCTTCAAAAGCGGTTCGTCTGCCGCGGCCTGCAAGAGTCCACCCTGTTCGCCTATGGCGTGGGCACCGGCAAAACTTTTTCTTTTATCAGCCTGGCCATGGAGATGCGGCGGGTGGGAACAGCCAAAAAGCCTTGCATTGTGGTTCAAAATTCCACGGTGGGGCAATTCGGCAAGGCCTTTAACGCGCTGTATTCCGGTGCCCGGGTGTTGATCCCCAACGACAAACAGCGCATGCAGCGCAACCGCCAGCGCCTGTTGACGCAGATTGCAACCGGAGATTGGGACGCAATTGTTCTGCCGCACTCCTTTTTTGACGGCATTGGCGATGATCCGCAACGGGAGGCCGCCTTTGTTGAAGAGCAGCTCGACATGATCGAAGAGGCTATTGAAGAGTTCGAGGCGGCCGAGGGCTCTGATTCATTCACGGTCAAGGATCTGAAGGCGCTGAGAAAGCGCAAAGAGGCCCGCCTTAGGTCGCTGCTCCAACGACGCAAGGACAGCGCCGTTTATTTTGAAAAACTGGGCATCGACGCCCTGCTGATCGACGAGGCCCATGCCTATAAGCGGTCTGAGTTCTTCACCAAGATGGGCGCGGTCAAAGGCATCGACCAGGGCAGCAGCCAGCGCTCCACATCCTTGATGCTCAAGGCCGACTATATCCGCCAAAAGACCGGCGGCAAAAACGTGATTCTGGCCACCGGCACGCCCATATCCAATACCACGGCCGAGCTGTGGACGATGATCCGCTATGTGCGCCCGGATCTTCTGAAAGAGTACGGCGTCACCTTGTTCGACGATTTTGCCGGCACATTCGGAGAGACCACGATTTCACTGGAAGAGACCGAGAGCGGGACTTATAAGGAGGTCGAACGTTTCAACCGCTATGTAAACGGTCATCAGCTTTTGACCATGTTCCACACGGCGGCTGATGTGCAGCTTACCCAGGATGCTGGCTTGAATCTGCCGCAGGTACAGGGGGGCAAGCCTGAATCGGTGATCGTGCCAAGATCAAAGGCATTATCCGAACTGATCGATGAGCTGCGCGACACCCGGGAATATTGGGAGGGGTTGAGCGGCCGGGAAAAGCGCAGATACCGCAATATCCCCCTTCTTTTGTTCGGTGTGGCCAAAAAGGCGGCCATTGACCTGCGGTTGGTGGATTCGGATGTATATGGCGATGATCCCGACAACAAGTTGTCCACCGTGGCCAAAAAGGTGGCTGATATCTGGACGCAGACCAAGGCGGATCGCAGCACCCAGGCCATTTTTTTGGACAGCTACCGGGACAGCACCGGCCGGTTCAACGCTTATCATGAGCTTCGCAAAAAGCTGGTTTCCCATGGCGTGCCGGCAGATGAGATTGCGCTGGTCTCCGACGCCAATAACGACGCCCAACGCGAGGCCATGTTTCAGCGGGTGCGCCAGGGACAAGCAAGGGTGATCATCGGCTCTACCCAAAAGCTGGGGATCGGGGTCAATATCCAGGACAAGCTGATTGCCGCCCATCATGTGGACGCGCCGCCCAGGCCCATGGATATCGAGCAGCGCAACGGCCGGATTGTGCGCGAGGGCAATGAAAACCCCGTGGTCCAGATCTACAATTACGGCACCCAGGCCACCCTGGATTCGGTGATGTACGACCGCCTGGTGAAAAAACAGCGCTTTATCGATCAAATGCTGACCGGCGACATCGAGGGGCACAGCTTTGAAGATCCCCTGAGCGAAGAGCAGCTTTCCCTTGCCGAACAAAACGCGGCCTTCAGCGGCAACCCGCTGGTGTTTGAAAAAAGCGCGGCCGAGGCTGCGGTCAAGAAGCTGCACCGGTCAAAGAGCCGGCATGAGCGCAGCGTATCCGCGGCGCGGCGCAATGTGCGCGACCTTGAAGCGGCCATCGAAAGCGGCCAGCGCGCGCTTGATAAGGCCAAGGCCAAGCGGGCGCTTATCGACCGCCTGGCGCCCGGTCTTGAGTTTTCGAGTTTTGAATGCGATGGCAAGGATCTTTGCCGCAAGGATCTCAATAAGCTGATCGCCGGGCAGTGGGACAACTACGCCAAACAGATCGCGTCTCGATATGGGAAGATCACCTACGGCCAGTATCTGGAGCGCGATAACGGCAGGGCCGACGCCCATGTGACGGCCTTTAAAATCAACGCCATGGATTGCCGGCTTGAGCTGACGCCGTCGCTTGAGTGGGGCCTGCGCCCTGCAGGCGATTCCAAGCCAAGGGCTTTTAACGGCATTGATGGGCGTTTGTATGCCTCCCATGGCGGCAAGATGATCATCAGCCCCTTTATCAACTCTGCCGCCGGGATGCTGCGCACGTTTAAAAACCGCCTTGAGGATACCCGCAGCAACGTTGACCAGGTGGCCGCTGATATTGAAAAGGCCGAGGCTGATCTAACAGAAAACCAGCGGTTGGCAAAAGAGACTTTCGCCCAGGATAAAGAGCTTGAAAAGGCCGAGGCCCGCCTTGAAGATATTGAGGCCCGTCTTCTGGCCCTGGAAAGAGAGCGGCCGGCCCGCGGCGATGAAAGGCAGGCGCGTTCAAGGATCCTTGACAGATTAATCTCAAGCGTTGATATTGAGGACCAAACCACGCCGCCGGCCGGCGGCATGGTTTCCGATAACGTGAGGAGATATTATGGACCGCGACAAATCGAGCAAGGAGACAACGACGCCGCCGACCTGCGATTCGGGCCATCCAGAAGGCCGGACTTCGAAGGGCAAAAAATTAAGGGATATTCCCCGCCCGCCCTCATCGCCCACCAACGCCTACGGGTTTCAACCACTGGAGGACTACGAGGGGCCGGTCATGTGGTCCGGGACGTTGACGAGGCCGCCAGCCTTCTGGCGCCAATCCGCAAAAGCGCCCAAGAAATAGTTTACACCATTGCGGTGGATAAACACGGCAGCGTTCTTGAAATCCACAAGTATTCAAAAGGATCTGCTGTGGCCTCGATGGCCAACGTATTTGAGATAGCTGGAAGGGCGCTCAATATCCATGGTGTGGAGACTTTATACATAGCCCACAATCATCCCTCCGGGCAGACATCGCCAAGCCCTGACGATATTGGTATCAGCAATGCCCTTGCAACCGCCCTTGATCTTGGAGATGTCAAGGCGCGGGCGTTTATCATCGGCGGCACGCAGTTCCAGGAGATCGACCTGGGCGCTGATTTCATTGCTGACGGCCCGAAGAGCATCGGCGCAATCAAGCGCCCCGTGGCGTTGCCCGTCAAAGAGCGGTTTTTCGCCAAGCACACATCGTTCGGGGCGCTGTCCAAAAACCGCGATGCCATCCAATACCTGCACGAACAAAGGCTTGTCCATACCGACGGTTTTTTATTGGTTGATATCAATAAAGCCCCCGTCGGGTTTCTGGCGCTTAAGTCCGGGTCCACGTGGAAAGAGATCACTCGCAATCTTGTGGCGGCGTCCGAGATCTTGGGGGCTCAAGGTGTCATCTTCAACAATGCCACCAGGATGCTGGAGGACGGACACAACAACCGCCTGAACTACCTGCGCCGATTTCAGATCGCCGGTTTCGCCGACCTTGGGTTACTGGATGTCATTGACCATGGTGAGTCTATGAGCGACATGGGCACGTTCAGAACATTCTTCCAAAAGGCGACGCCCAAGCAGGATGAACGCACCGCCAAGCTGCAGGTCCTCAACACCGCTGGAAAGTACTTCTTTTCCAACCGGCCCGGAACTGCCGGCGCGGTGTCCATTGATGATATCCGCTCGGTATTCAAAGGCCAGGATGTCTTTATCGACAAAGACGGCGGCGGCTTCCATGTGAGACTGAAAAACGGCCGCGCCTTGCAGGTGCGCCAGGTGGCGCAGATCACGCCCGACATGGTGCAGTTCAAGGTCGCCTATGGAGATCAGGAGCCCGAGGTTCTGTCCGGCGGGTATTCAAAGGGCACCATTTCGTTGTCTGAACACTTTGCCGACAAGTGGACCTTGGCCCATGAGATGGTCCACGCCCTGGAAGACATGGGCATGCTCAACGCCATCGATGTCAATGTGCTGCGGGTGCATATCAAAAAGCTGGCTGAAAAAGGCATGTTCGATTCGGTCAACCCCACAGATGTCGGCGGGGTGGAAGACCGCGCCCGATTCGTTGAAGATCAACTGAAGCGCCGCTCCGAGGTCCAGGGGCCCCTGGGCCGGGTGTTAAAGAAGTTGGGCGATTTCTTTTCCAAGCTGGCCGCCATGTTAAAGAAGAACGCCCGGTCTTTGCTTGCTGACATTGAAACAGGCCGGGTGTTTGAAAACCAGGCTGGTCCGGCCCAGGGAATCGATGCCTATCAGAACCTTACATTTTCGGATATCCTTTCCCGCGATCTTCCCGAGGGGGTGATCGAGAGAACGCTCAAGGACCTTGGCAAGCGGGAGCGGTTCACCCGGCCGCCGGCCTGGATCGCCAAGAAATTTCCCGCCTTCAAGCTGTTGTTCGACCGGCAGCAGCAGCGGGACAAGGATCGGACCAAGCGCCTTGCAGCGTCCCTGGAAGAGGTCGAGACCTTTCTGAAGCTTGACGGCGAGCACCTGGACACGCTGCGCAGCCTGATTTGGACCATGGAGCACCGCAAGGTCAAAGCCCTTGAAGGCCTCAACCGGTTCAACAAGAACAGTGACGGCGACTATGTGCTGAACGATAAGTACTATGACCAGTACGCCGACTATCTGAACGGCAAGCAGCTTGCGGTCCCGGTGGTTGACGCTTTCATGGCCCTGCGCAAAAGCCTTGACCGGGACCTTGCCGAAGTATTGAACATGATGGCGTCAATGGACGATATCGATCAGGGCGTGATCGACGAGTACCGGCAGCAGATGGGGTCCATCCACAATTACTTTCCCCATATGCGCTACGGCACCCATTTTATCCAGGTGGCGCAGGACGTGACCTATCAGGATCCCAAGACAGGCGGGCAGGTCACGGAAAAGCAGGTTGTCTACCGCGAGCACTTCAACGCGCCGCTGCGGGCGATTGCCAACGCCAAGGCCCGTCAGATCAAGGAGAGGTTTGCCGATGCCCAGGTGACCGTGGGCAAGGTTGAAAAGCTGCCCGAGGATGTGTTTGCCGTGCCGATCCCCACCGAGGCCATCGAGGCGGTCATGAATGCGGCTGTGGCCCGGGTGGCGGACCGGCAAGTGCAGCAGGCCTTTGAGGAGATGCTGCCCAAGGCCCTGGCCGATGCCTTGAGGTCCAGGGGGTGGGGTGCCCACATGATCAAGCGCAAAGGCATTCCAGGGCATGAGACCGAAGATATCAAGCGGGTGCTCTTTGACTATAAAGCGGGCCTCTACGGGTGGATGACCAAGATCCAGGCCTCCCGTGACATGGGCCGAACCATGGGCCAGGTGCAGGCCCACAAGCAGCAGAATTTATGGGCGGCCATGCGCCAGTATGTCTATGACATGATGGCCAACGCCACTTGGGCCGACCAGGTGCTCAACAACATGCGCGCCTTGTTCTTTGCCAAGTACCTGGGCGGTAATCTGAAAACGGCCTTGCTCAACCTGACGCAGAACATCATTGCCGGGTGGCCGCGCCTGGGCATGGACGTGGGCGGGGCGGCCGGGATGATGTTGAAGTCCTCGGGCGGGGCCATTGTCGCCGCGGTCACCAAGAACAAAAAACTTGCCCAGGACGAACAGCGCCTTTTGCGCGAGTTAATGGAAGAGGGGGTGACCGACAGCAATTTTATCAACGAGATGCGCGGCATGGTGGGTCAGAATGTTTACAGCATGAGCAACAAGGTGATGCGGGTGCTGGGTCTGCCCATGGCCCTGGCCGAAAGCCTGAACCGCTCCACCATGGCCCTGGCCGCCTACCGGGCCGCGGTCAACGGCAAGATCAGCCGCCAGGCGGTTCTGGATGAATTGGGCTTGAAAAAGGGCCAAAAAGCCGCATTCGAACAGGCCAAGCAATACGCCGAAACACTGGTCAACGATGCTCATTTTGTTTACGGCAAGGCCAACCGGCCCGAGGCTTTCAGGGGGCCGGTGGGCAAGTTGGTCTCCTTGGCTTATACGTTCAGAACCTTTTCCCACAATCTTATTAACCTGTGGTCGTGGATGTGGAGGCAGGGCGGGCCCGGAAAGCGGGCGGTTCTAAAATCCATGGGCGCCATGGCGGTCATCGGCGGTTTGTCCAGCATCCCTCTTTACAAAACCCTGATGCATGTCTTGCGTGAGATGACCGGCGATGATTGGGAGGACAAGGCGGTTGACGCATTGATCCCGGACGATGCGCCCCTTTTGCGCGACATGATCATCTACGGCCTTCCCGCCGGCGCAGGTGTGACCCTGGGTGGTTCCATCGGCATGGAACTGCCTGTATTTGACAAACTCAAGTTTTCGCAATCCCTATCCGACCAGCTTGGCAGCGGGATCGGTGAGATCCTGGGGGTGCCCTGGGCGATTGTCGAGGACCTGGAGGCCTCCATCAACTCGTATCAGAGCGGGCAGAAGCTCAGGGCGTTGGAATATCTACTGCCCACAGTGGCGGCCAACCCGTTTAAGGCTGTCAGGCTCCGCAACCAGGGACAAACAGCCATATCCGGCAGGGCTATAAGCGATCCCGGGTCGAATTCACCACGCAAACTGTCCTTTGCCGAGGCCCTTGGCAAAGCCGCCGGTTTTCAGCCGGTATCAAGCACCAAAGCCTGGGATCTACACCAGGCGCTTGAATCGTTTCAGGAATACAAACAGGACAAGCAACGCGAGTTTGCCAACCGGATCTTCAACGCCCTGCGCAACGGCGATCTGACAACGGTCAACAACATCGGGTCCGAGGTGGTCAAGTGGAATGCTGATCAGCGCAGCAAGGGCCGGCCCTATTTCATGATTTCAAATGACGATCTGCTCAACGCCCTGCGGGCGCGGTCCAGGTCCGGCCAGCCGCCCAAATACCTTTGGGGCAAAACCGGCCAGATGATGAAAAAGCGGGGGATGGCAGGGCACAGGTAAATCAGTGTGGCTGACGACTGCTTTTTATGTTGTAATCTATGGTTCGTAGCACTATAGTCTATAGTGCTATAGGAGGGTGTGTGAAAATATACAAAACCAAGTGGTTTGTGCGCTATGCAAGAAAAATACGGTTAAAAAACAATGAATTGTGTGAGGCTATTAAACGGGCTGAACAAGGACTCGTCGATGCCGATTTGGGTGGCGGCCTTATCAAATTAAGAGTTCCACGCCGGGGAGAAGGGCGATCAGGCGGGTATCGAATGTTAATTGCCTATTGCCAAGGTAACCGAGCAATATTCCTTTATGGATTTGCCAAAAATGAGCGGGATAACATACAGACTGATGAGTTAAAAACTTTAAAAGATATTGCGGCCGACTGGCTTAAAGCGAGTAAAGAAGATTTAAAAAAGGCCGTTAAAATAGGCATTTTGGAGGAGATCAAATAATGACCACTAAAAACAAAGAGTTCAGCCGATTGACAAAGGCGATGCTTGAGACAGCCAAGGATATGCGTAATGCTAAAATTATGACGCAGGACACTTATGATAAAATTACAATGCGCCATTTAGGTCACAAGGAAAAGGCGGAGGTTGACTTTCTCACTGGTGAAATTACCGGTAAGGAAGTCCAACTGATGCGCGAAAAGGCGCGGTTGAGTCAGGCCGTATTTGCTCGCTACTTGAATGTAACACCAGGATATGTGTCAAAGCTGGAAAGGGGTGAAAAGCGTCCAACAGGTTCAACAGTCGTGTTGCTGAATTTGATCAAACAAAAGGGAATCGATGCTGTATTTTAAATGGGCTATTTTTACTCATCCCCCGAATCAGACAATAGCATCCTGAGCATCACAACATGGGTTCTGTTGGATGCATGCCACACGGCTTTATACATATTCTTTAGCTCTTTTTCGGTAAGGAACTGAGTGCAGTTCACCGCAGCTATGTTTCTGTGAATCCGAAAAAATCCCATGGTCCCCCATCTTTCACCTTGATAAATATACCTTAAAAAGGTATAGACCAAAAATGACATGGAACGTGCGCATAACCAAGAAAGCGGAAAAACAGGCAGCGAAATTGCCTAAGCGGATACTTGAGACCCTATACGTTTTAATG
>JBFFHG010000095.1:0-8374 GCA_041557055.1 Desulfosarcinaceae bacterium | reverse complement strand
ATGGAGAGCAACGGGGGGCTGTTGACCATTCATATATTGGAGATTTCCCTGGACCGGTCCTTCGGCAGCCGGCCCAAAGCATTAAAGGCCGGGGATTATTTGAAAATCGTCGTATCGGATACCGGTACGGGAATTGCCCCGGAGAAAATTGACAATATTTTCGACCCCTATTTTACCACCAAGCACCGCGAAAAGGGCACGGGGTTGGGGCTCTCCGTGGTTCACGGGATTGTCAAAAGCTACGGCGGAGAGATCACGGTTCAAAGCGAAGTCAATAAAGGGAGCGTTTTCAGCATCTATCTGCCGCTTTCAAAACAAAAAATCGATTCAAACACATCCGTATCCCACAAGTTGTCCCTGGGAACCGAGCGAATTCTATTTGTTGATGATGAGGTGCCTATTACCCAGATGAACCGCAAAAGGCTGAGTCTTATGGGTTATAAGGTCACCACCTTCAATAACAGCCTGCAGGCTTTGGAGTGCCTGGCCGCCGGTCCGGATGATTTTGATCTTGTTATCACGGATATGAACATGCCCGTGATGTCCGGTGACCAACTGGCCAGGGAAATCAAGAAAATCAGGCCTGAAATGCCGATCATTTTGTGCACGGGTTATAGCAAAAAACTAACCAATGAAAAGGCGGCCGCCATCGGGATCGACGCCTTTCTGATGAAACCCGTGGCCACCAGTGAAATGGCCGCCGCCATTCGCAAGATCTTTGACGAGACCCAGCCATAATCTCCCTTAGCCGTTTTTACAGGGTTTGCTCGGGCGCCCTGAGTTTTGCGGCTTTCCACTTTTGCAATTTCCGGTGCACAAGTCTATGCAGTGGCAATATTTGCACATTTGGTGCGCCTGAATTCCTATTTCGTCCCTCAATCGTCGGCAATGCCCGCACAACAGGGGCAGCGGCTTCACCATTGACGCCGGGGACCTCCGGGGGTGGCAACCTTGGGGATAAACCGTCAATGTTTTGTCACATCCGAAATTCCGGCTGCTTTTCATCATTTATAATCAATTGAAAATTCAGAATTAAGCTTTGCCATGAAGCGCTTGCGCCAACTCGGTATGCTTTTTGCTTTTTCATTCCGTGTGCTTCAGTATGGATCTCCGTGCGCCATTGCCATTCGCGTTGATTTTATCCGGCAAGACGATTGATTCTCTTTCAGCACTGAATGCTTTCTTCAAAAAAGCACATTCATTCAAGAATTGCTATTACAAATGGATTTTCTCATATCGAAAGGGGACGAGATGGCGCATGTATTAGCCACCGGACGTTTAACATCAAGAGGTTGTGTGCAGCCGGAGCGCGTTTTAAAGTACTCTATCTGCTTTTTGGACGAAAAGCATTTGCCGGCTGTCATGGAGCTGCAGGCGTTAATTGTCCAAAACCTGAAACGTCCTGATTTACTGCAGCCTTTTTCCTGCGACTTTATGAAACAGCACATGGGGAGCCGGGGGATCGTATTGGGTGTTTTTGCCGAAGGGCGCCTGATTGCTTTTCGCAATGTCTATTTCCCGGATGATCGGGACAGGGAGTGGAATCTGGGGATCGATTTGGGCCTGCCTGCTGAAGAACTATCCAACGTGGCCAATCTTCAGATGGTGTGCGTCCATCCTGATTGTAGAGGCAATTCTTTGGCATTGAAGATGAATACCCTCTCTTTGGGCCTGCTTCGGGAAAGGGGCCTCCACCACCACATTTGCGCCACTGTATCCCCTTACAATGTTTGGAATATCCGGATTCTGCTCAATAGCGGGTTTCGCATCGCCCGGCTTACAGAAAAATATGGGGGCAAGTTGCGCTATGTCGTTCATCAAAACCTGCGCAATCCGATCCATTTTAGCCAGGGCGACGCCGCGCATATTCCTCTGGATGA
Source organism: Desulfosarcinaceae bacterium (assembly GCA_041557055.1). Taxonomy (GTDB): domain Bacteria; phylum Desulfobacterota; class Desulfobacteria; order Desulfobacterales; family Desulfosarcinaceae; genus JARRKU01. Next base: position 6,494 of record JBFFHG010000095.1, on the reverse strand, counting down.
TCTGTGCGCCCAAAAGACACTTCTCCGCTCGGGTCTGTCCGGCGTGGGCATCAGGTGCACTGAAGCGCCTTCCGAAAATGTCGCCCGCGGCGGCTACAACCTTATATTCAAATCGCCAATTGCGGGCAAGGGCGTTCCGGGTGCGGCCCCCATGGCGGGCCAACCCCAGGAGGATGGACAGGGGATGGGGGCGAGCCCTTACCGCCCTGTCAATTCCTTCTCCGCCAGCAACACCGCGTAGTCGATGGGATTTTTGATCAACAGGGCGGCTTCATCGCCCTGGCGCCGAAGCAGGGTCAATTTCAAGGTCAGCACCTTTTGAGACAACAAGGTCAACCGGCCGCGAAAGCGCTTTCGAAGTTGTTTCTGGCGGTCAATACTGATGCGAATCCCGTTTTCGGAAAGATCCAGGATGGGAAACCGGCGTTCGCCCACTTCCAGGTCAGGCCGTGAACCGGCGGCGTAGAGAACGCGCAAATCCTGACGCTTGACCAGTCCGATTTTCTCACCGGTCTTGTGTGTTTGATCGGCGGCTGAAAGGGCGGAATGGAACAAAAGCACCAACAAATTGACAAAGGCGATCAGCAGTAAAACGAAAAGAGCCAGGATCGTCCATCCCCCCAAAGATAATCCCACGCTGAAGAAGAGCCCCAGAATAATGAACATCTGAATAAGATTGATGATGATTGCGACGGCACGCATGGGGTGTCTTTCCTTATTTCATGGGCTTCAGGGGGGTGTAGCAGGGTTGATGAACAGCGGTTGTTTTGTCTGCGGCGCAATGCCTGCGGGCCGATCGTTTCAGAAGGGTTTTGTCGAGCAGGTTTCCGTAGTATCCAATCAAGGCGGTATTGTTGTACCAGCACCGGCAGGGGCGTTGAGCGCGCAGGCGTTCCCGCTCCCGGTTAAACGTTGGTGAACGCCACAAGGCGCGGAAGGACTGATGTTTGATGGAACCGATTTTTACATGTTGTTCCAGGCAGGGGTAAACATTGCCCCATGGATCGATGCGCGCCATTAAAACGCCGGCAAAGCAGCGGAAGCCGGGATAGGTGCGGCTCTTTCGCAGACTCTCGATAAAGGTGGCCATGTAGTTGTCATCGGCCAGAGGGGTACCTTTCAATTGATCGGCCAGCAGATCCGGATTCAACGCAAGGTCGGCCGGCTGCATGCCGGTGTAATAGGCGTCGCCGCAATGATGCACGGGCTGAAGCAGGACATCATCGGCCACGCCGTGCCACTTTTGAAAAAAGGCCCGGATTTCGTTTTGATTGAGCGTGGACACGGTCATGCGCACGCGCAGAATCGGCCGCCAGGTCCGCCGCTGGGACAGCAACCGACGGATGCCGGCTTCCACCTGCGCATGGGAGCCTTTGATGCCCCGAATGGCGTCGTGGCTTTCAGCCGAGGCGCCGTCCAGGCTGACTGTAATGCAGGTGGCGCCGCTGGCGATAATCCGGGCGGCATATTTTTCCACCAGCATGCCGTTGGTGCATAGATTCACAGACAGATCGGCGTCGGAAAAATTACGAATAATTTCAAATACATCTTTGCGCATCAAGGGTTCGCCGCCAGCCACGCTGATTTGATGCACCGCCATTTGCCGAAATTCGCCGGCCAGGCGCCGGTAGTCGGACACTGTCAATGTTTCGGGCCGCGGATCGTTCCAGCGCTGGCACATCCGGCAGCGGCAATTGCAGCGATAAGTGATATCGAATTCAGCCATATAGGGTCCGGCCGGGGGCGGTTGGCCTTTGGAATCGGCCAGGGCGTTGCGGCGCGAGTGCCAGATGGTGCGCAAAAATTGCCTTGACAACATGATATGATGATAACACCCGATGTGATTAAGACGCATAATGGGCCTGATCTGTATGGTGTGGCGGTAAAAATTTGATTGAAAATGGATGGTTAGCAATAACAGGGCACTATGTCAATGATCCACCGTCAGCAATTACATATAGCACATTTGTCGGTAACGATATAGCCGTAGCTTTACCGGGGTTGGAATTGAATGTCAAAATGTGTTGTCCGCAATTGACAAACCCCGACCCGCCCTTTATAGTCCATCCCGCTTAATTTATTGTTTCGAGAGGCTCCCATGCATGACACCAAGGAAGATATCTGGCAAACCCATTCGATGAAATTTCTGGAGATGGCTTTTCGCAGCGATCGCCAGGAGAAGTTGCAGCACGCGGACGGTCATGGCAGGAAAACCGGGGATTGCGGTGACACCGTGGAGTTTTTTCTGATGCTGAAGGCGGATCGCATCAGGACCATCTCATATGCGCTCAACGGTTGTATCAATACCAATGCCTGCGCCAACGCCGTCATTGAGCTGGTTGAGGGTAGGGCGATGGATGAAGCCTGGGAACTCAACCCCGAAGATGTCGCCGATTATTTGGAGAGCCTGCCCCAGGATCACTTCCATTGCGCCGAACTGGCCATCGGCGCTCTCTATCTGGCTTTGGCCGATGCCCGCGACAAAAAAAAGTCACCGTGGAAAAAGATGTATAATTAAAAGACGGTTTTGCGTTTTAAGCTGTCGGATCAGGCCGGTTCTATGGACCCGGGCCGGTGATGCAATCCAGGGCAATCGCAACTGTTTTGTCACTGCCGGCGCGGCCGCCATAATGAGCGCGCCAGGCGCATCCACCCTTTGATATTTTTTGGAGGGAGTCTTCTGTTGCCGCTGTCGCTGATATCTCCGGGATATGCGATTGCCCTTGGGACGCCGTTTACTCTTGACATGAAAAGCCATCTTGACTATAGATTCCTCCTTGATTCACTGGCAGGATTTCTTGGGTTTACGGGCTTATAGGTTCTCTTTTCAAGGGGACTCGGGGGAACACGTCGCAAATGGATTTGGTCAAGCAACTGGCCCAAAAAAAGAGCGCCATCGTCAAGGCGTGGTTTGAAAAGGTCCTCAATACCTACCCCGTCGATACCGCCCAATTTCTGAAAAACCAAAGTGATCCTTTTGCCAATCCGGTCGGTCAGAACTCCCTTCAAAGCCTCAGCGACATGTTCGATCTGGCTCTGGATGGATTTGACCGCAAAGCCGCCCAGCCCTTGATCGATCCCATCATCCGTATTCGCGCCATTCAGAATTTTACGCCGGCCCAGGCGGTAAGGTTTGTTTTTGATTTGAAAAAAATCATTCGCGAAAATTCGGCTGTTGATGAACAAGACGGTCAAAACCGGAAAATGTTGCACATTCTGGATAACCGGATCGACGAATTGGGCCTGCTGGCATTTGATATCTACATGCAATGCCGGGAAAAGATATGCGATTTGAAAGCCAATGAAATGAGAGCGCGAACCTATAGCGCGTTCTCCCGGGCAGGTTTAATTAAAGAGCCGGATGAAGGATGAGCGATCTTCCCGGCTTTCATGTTTAACCTTTATATATTTAGGAGCGGTCCCGGCCGTGGGCCAGGGGCCAAAGTGAGGTGCGGTTAGATGAATAAACACTACTTGTCATCGCTGCTGGCGGTATTTGCGCTGGCCCTGATCGCCTACCTGGGATCGAGCATCGGTTCTTTGCAGTGGCTGTTCGGGGTCATCATTCCTTACGTGGCCGTTTTGGTGTTTATCTGGGGGTTTGTTCGCCGCGTTACGGGGTGGTCGAAATCGGCCGTACCCTTTCGCATTCCCACCACCTGCGGCCAGCAAAAGTCCATGCCCTGGATCAAACAGGCCAAGATCGACAACCCCTCTTCGGGTTTCGCGGTCTTTATCCGCATGGCACTGGAAATTTTGCTCTTTCGCTCTTTGTTCCGCAACACCCGGATGAAACTCAAAGGCGGTCTCACCCTCACCTACAATCTGGAGATCTTTCTGTGGGTGGGCGCCCTGGCGTTCCACTACGCGTTTTTGACCACCCTGGTGCGCCATTTCCGGTTTTTCCTGGAGCCGGTGCCCTGGTGTCTGCAACTGCTGGAGTCGGTGGACAGCTTCTTCCGCGTGGAGATTCTCTACGATCCCATTCAGTTCGGCCTGCCCGGCATCTATATTTCAGGCATCATTCTGTTGGCGGCGGTCGCCTATCTGTTCCTGCGACGGCTTTTTATCGGCAAGGTGCGTTACATCTCCCTGGCGTCGGATTTTTTTCCTCTCTTTCTTATCATGGGCATCGCTTTTACCGGCATTTTGATGCGCTACTTCACCAAAGTGGACATCACGGCCATTAAAGAGCTCACCATGGGCCTGGTCACTTTCAACTGGTCCGTTCCGGCCGGCATCAGCCCCCTGTTTTTCATCCACCTGTTTTTTGTGAGCGTTCTGCTGATATACTTTCCCTTCAGCAAACTCATGCATCTGGGCGGTGTTTTCCTGAGCCCCACCCGCAACCTGACGGCCAACACCCGTGAAAAACGCCACGTCAATCCCTGGAACTATCCGGTCAAAGTTCATACCTACCAAGCCTATGAAGACGAATTCCGGGAGAAGATGATCGACGCCGGCCCGCCGGTGGATAAGATGCCCGAGCCCCAGCCCGAAGAACCGACCGAGGAAGAGGAAAAGGAGTAAACCAACTATGGCAGACGAAACTCCCAAAGCTGAAGAGCTGATTGAGAAAATAGATTACCGTATGCCCGCCGCAGGCTGGATGGAGACTCCGGTCAATATCCGCAAGGGGATGTATTGCTACGCCTCCAACCCCAAGAGCGTTGCGACCCTGGGGTTTCCAAATGCGCGGCCCTGGAACCCCCTGGATGACGACTGGCAGTTGCCCGAGAACTGGCAGCGGATCCTGCACGAGGGCTTTAAGGAGCGGCTGGAAAAATTTCGTTCCATCAAGATTTTCATGGATATCTGCGTGCGCTGCGGCGCCTGCGCCGATAAATGCCACTTTTTCATCGGCACCGGCGATCCCAAAAACATGCCGGTGTTGCGGGCTGAGCTGCTTCGCAGCGTTTATCGCAACGATTTTACCTCGTGGGGCAAAATTTTCGGCAAACTGGCCGGTGCCCGGCCCATGACCCTGGATGTACTCAAGGAGTGGTGGTACTACCTGTTCCAGTGCTCCGAGTGCCGGCGCTGTTCGGTTTTTTGCCCTTACGGTATCGACACGGCCGAAATCACCATCTTCGGCCGCGAATTGCTCAACCTGCTGGGCCTGAACATCGACTGGATCGCCACCCCGGTTTCCAACTGCTACAAAACCGGCAACCACCTGGGCATTCAGCCCCATGCCTTCAAGGATATGATCGATTTTTTCGTGGACGACATCGAAGAGATCACCAGCCTTCGGATGGCGCCCCAGTTCCAGAAAAAAGGGGCCGACATCCTGTTTGTCACCCCATCGGGCGACGTGTTCGCCGATCCGGGCACCTATACCTGCATGGGCTATCTGATGCTGTTCCATTATTTAAAGGAGAAGTACGGCCTGGATGTGACCTGGAGCACCTACGCTTCCGAGGGCGGCAACTTCGGTTTTTTCACTTCCCATGAGACCATGAAACGGCTCAACGCCAAAATGTACATGGAGGCCAGGCGCCTGGGGGTCAAATGGATTCTTGGCGGCGAGTGCGGCCATATGTGGCGGGTGATCCATCAGTATATGGATACCATGAACGGTCCGGCGGATTTTCTTCAGGAGCCCGTCAACCCCATCACCGGCACCAAATTTGAGAATGCCAGATCCACCAAGATGGTGCACATCTCCGAATTCACGGCTGACCTGATCCGTCACGGCAAGCTGGAGCTGGACCCCGGCCGCAACGACAACAAGATCATTACCTTCCATGATTCTTGCAACCCGTCGCGGGGCATGGGCATGTTGGATGAGCCCCGCTACGTGATCCAAAGCGTGGCCAACCATTTTTACGATATGCCCGCCAACACCATTCGGGAACAGACCTTTTGCTGCGGCAGCGGATCGGGCCTCAACGCCGGCGAGGATATGGAGCTGCGCATGGCCGGCGGTATGCCCCGGGCCAATGCCGTCAAACATGTGCATGAAAAATACGGGGTCAACATGCTGGCCACCATCTGCGCCATCGACCGCGCCGCCCTGCCGGCCGCCATGGACTACTGGGTGCCGGACGTGGATACCACCGGCGTAACCGAGCTGGTGGCCAACGCGCTGATCATGCCGGGTGAACAGGAAAGAACCACGGACTTGCGCGGCGAACCGCTGCCGGGAATGGAGGATGCCGATGAATGATAAAAAATGGATAATACTGGGCTTGATCATCTTCTTGGGCCTCTTCTCTTTTCCGCTTTGGTACAACATCCTGGTCAAAGTGGGCGAGGCGGCTCCCGCACCGGAGGTGGTCCTGACGGAAAAAGCCAAGGCGGCCAAGCAGTGCGTCATGACCACCGAATATATGAAGGTTGAGCATATGCAGCTTCTCGACCTGTGGCGCCACTCGGTGGTGCGCAACGCCAAACGCGAATTTGTCAACCCGGAAGGCAAGACTTTTAATATGAGCCTGTCCAACACCTGCCTGGACTGCCATTCCAACAAGGCCGAGTTCTGTGACCGCTGT
>JBFFHG010000094.1:0-8375 GCA_041557055.1 Desulfosarcinaceae bacterium | reverse complement strand
TTGCGGTTCGTTGGCTCTGCCGCTGCCGGCACGGCTGAAGGCAATTCACTCTCTAATAGCAACTTGTATACCATTGCGAAAGAGTGCGGTGCCGGGCAATGAAAAACGGGTGGCTCCGAATCGGGGCACCTGCATTTAAAATAGCGCTGGATAAAGATTTGGAGATCGAAATCCATGTCGAGAGTACCCCGAAGGGCCCCGGGCGGACGGACGGCAGGGTATCCCGGATAGAATCAAATCGGGCAGGGGGATGCCGGAACAATGATGCAAAAATGCATAATTGTTCCGGCAGGAACCGCTTGATGGCTCTGCCGGGAACTGGTTGCCGAACCCTTAGATTGGGCGGTGTTTTCTCATTTTACGGGCAATGGTGGACTGGTTGACGCCCAGGGCCTCGGCCATCCGGGCCTGACTGCCGTATTGTTTGTAAGCATCATCCAGGATGCGGCGTTCAGTGGCGGCGAGCATATGCGCCAGGGTTTTTTTGCCTTGGTTGAACCCACCGATGGGATTGATTGCGGCCCTGTCGACGGTGGTTAATACGGAGGCGGGCAAATCCTCCAGCTTGATCTCGCCCCCCTCGGTCATGACCACCAGCCGTTCGCACAGATTGAGCAATTCGCGCACATTGCCCGGATAAGCATAGGCCATCAACGCATCCATGGCCTCGCGCGTGATCCGGGTTTTACGTTTGCGCCCCAGTTGTTTGCTGAAATGATCCAGATAGTGCTGCACCAGTGGCAAAATGCACTCCCTGCGTTCGCGCAAAGGCGGCACGCGGATGGGGATGACGTGCAACCGATAATAGAGGTCTTTGCGGAATCGGCCGTCCGCCATCATTTTTGTCAGATCCTGGTGGGTGGCGCAGAGGATGCGGACATCCACGTTGCGGCTGGTGGTGCCGCCCACCCGGGTGACCCGGCTGTTTTCCAAAAAGCGGAGCAATTTTACCTGGGAAGACAAGGGCAATTCGGCGATTTCATCGAGAAACAAGGTCCCCCGGTGGGCCAGTTCCAGATACCCTGGTTTGCCCTTTTGATCCGCACCGGTGAATGCCCCCTTCTGATAGCCGAACAGCTCGGTTTCAACCAGGTTTTCCGGGATGGCGCCGCAGTTGATGCCGATCATCGGGTTTTTGGCGCGATCGGAATGCCTGTGAATCAATTTGGCGATAACCCCTTTGCCGGTTCCCGATTCCCCCAGGATCAGCACGGTTGTTTTCACCTGGCCGAGCTTGAGGGCCTGCTGGAATACATTGATCATGGCCGGGCTGCGGGCAATCAGCGAATTGGCTGTTATCTCGGCCAGTTGCATCTCCAGCATCTGATGGCGCATTTTGTCCTTGATGGCCATCTGTTTTTCCAGCTCTCGGGAAAGGGTATCGATTTCGGTAATGTCGCGCTCATTGACCACCACCCGGATCAGTTTTCCGGATTCATTGAATACCGGATTGCCGGTCAGGATCAACTTCCGGCCGGAACGGGTCTGTTGGATGATATTCTGCCGGCAGCGCGTTTTGAGAACCTCCAGGGTCACCGAGCGGTCGATAAAGCCCTCCTCCTGCAGCTCATACATGGAACGGCCGAGAACATCTTCGGCCCGCACCATGTTGATTCGCTCCGAAGCCGCATTGATGCGTAATACTTTTCCCTCGGCGTCGCATACCCATAACCCGTCATCGCTGGAGGCGATGATGGCGTTAAGTTCCCGGCTGAGCTCTTGGTAATTGAGCATCCGCGTGGAGATTTCCTCGAACTCGGTACGATCTTCGAGAACGCACAGGGCAAACCGGGCGTCGTGCGCCAATTGGATCGGGGTGATCCAGGTCAGGTAAGGATGGCCGTTGATCGGAATGGTAATCTTATAAGGATTGCCATCCCGTTGCATGGTTTCAGCCACGTGCGTCCAAAGATCGGACATGGCATCGGGAAGGCAACTGCCCGGCTGAAGCCCGAAAGTTTGCAGGGCGGTTGAGTTCGAACGCACCACACTGCCCGTTGCATTCAGCAGCAAGACAACATGGGGGGAAGCCGCCATAAGGGCCGAGGCCAAAGCCTGCCAATACCGATGGTTAGTCTCCGGAGCGGCGGACAGTCGGGGATATGCGTCGTTAGATGCCATAACCCCCATATATGCATAACCGCATCGATTATGCAATATTGCATTTGCCTTTAATTGGATAGCGGTTTGGCTGGGACCGAGTCAAAAAATAACATAAATCCCACCAACTGACCCGAATTATGGGTTTTTGTGATGAAAATATCTGTTCAACGGCCATTCTGTTTTCCCCAAATGAAATGGTATGACATTTGCAGATATTGAGATCATCCCTGTCGCAGCATCGCCATACCGTTTGCAATTATATGAGGATCAAAGATCCCCCGACTATGAAGGAGAAGCTGATATGCCCCAAGGAAACCAAGAGCTGCTTGCAATGCGTAACAAACACGTTCCCCAAGGTCCGTTCAATATCACCCCGTCCTTTATCCGTGAAGCGCGCGGTGCCGTCATGGTTGATGTGGAGGGGCGCGAACTGATCGATTTCGCCGGCGGTATCGGTGTAAACAATGTGGGCCACTGCCACCCCAAAGTGGTGGCCGCCATCAAGGATCAGGCCGACAAATGCATCCACACCTGTTTTCATGTGGCCATGTACGACTCATACGTGAAGCTGGCCGCCCTGCTCAACGAACAGGCGCCGGGTGACTTTGACAAGATGACCATGTTCGCCAACTCCGGCGCTGAAGCGGTGGAGAACGCCGTAAAAGTGGTCCGTTACGTAAAGAAACGACCGGCTGTCATCTGTTTTGAAAACGCTTTTCACGGCCGCACCAATATGGGAATGAGCCTGACCAGCAAGATCAATCCCTATAAACTGGGTTTCGGCCCCATGGCAGCCGAAATTTACCGGATGCCCTATGCCTACTGCTACCGCTGCCCGTTCGGGCTGAGTTATCCCAAATGCAATACAGCCTGCGCCGATTATCTGGAGGATTTTCTGGGCAGTTACGTGGCTGCGGAATCCACTGCCGCCGTTATTGCCGAGCCCATCCAGGGCGAGTGCGGATTCGTAACGCCGCCGCCGGAATATTTTCCCAAACTGAAAAAGATTTGCGAGAAATACGATATTGCGCTTATCATTGATGAAGTTCAGAGCGGCGCCGGTCGTACCGGTAAGATGTTCGCCATCGACCATTGGGGTGTTTCGCCGGACATCATCACTTTGGCCAAAAGTTTTGCCGGCGGTATGCCGCTGTCGGCCGTCATCGGTCGTGCCGAAATGATGAACGCCCCCCACGCCGGCGGGCTCGGGGGGACCTACAGCGGCAACCCCGTGGCTTGTCGGGCCGCCCTGGCGGTAATGGAGATATTGCTGGAAGACGGCCTGTTGGAGCGTTCCGTGGCCCTGGGTGATAATTTACAGGAACGATTTCTGGCCCTGCAAAAGGAGCACGAAGTCATCGGCGATGTGCGCGGCAAAGGCCCCATGCTGGCCCTGGAGCTGGTGCGCGACCGGGAAACCAAGGAGCCGGCCACTGCTGTGGCCAAGGATCTGGTTCGCCGCTGTTATGAAAAAGGGTTGGTGGTGCTTTCCTGCGGCCACCATGGCAATGTCATCCGTACCTTGATGCCGCTGGTCATCACCGATGAACAGCTCGATAGGGGCTTGGCGATTCTGGCGGAATCCCTCAAAGAGGCAACCGAAGGATAACAATAACACCCCGGACAAGATGGCAAAAGCGCCCGGTTTCATGTGACGCTCGGCCTGTGCCTCTTGTCCGGTGTTTCCTGCAAGCGAGGGGCGAGGTTCAATGACAACAGCAGCCGATAAAGTGATGACCCTGCCGGAGGCCGTTGACCGCTTCGTCAGCGACGGCTCCCATCTTTCACTGGGCGGTTTTACGATCAATCGAAACCCTATGGCGGCAGTCTATGAAATCATCCGTCAAGGCAAAAAAGATCTTCATTTGTATGCCCATTCCAACGGCCAGGGCGTCGACGAGTTGGTCGGCGCCGGCTGCGTGGCCAAAATCGAGATCGCTTACGCCGGCACCGGCCGGTTTGCGCCCACGTGTATTCGTTTTCGCAAAGCCGTGGAGCAGGGTGAGATTCAATTCGAGGATTACTCCAACTACCAGATGACCCTGCGTTTCATGGCCGGCGCCATGGGGGTGCCCTTTTTGCCGACGCGCTCTTCGCTGGGTTCGGACATCGCCACCCATTGGGGGTTTCCGGCCGAAATGCGGGCCCGGGAGCCCAGGCTTCCCGATCAAAAACTGGTGATCATGGACAATCCCTTTCCAGGCTGGGCCGCTACCGACAAAATCGTGCTGGTACCGGCCGTCAATCCGGATGTGACCATTTTGCACGTGCAAAAAGCCGACACCATGGGCACCGTGCGCATTGAAGGCTTGCCTTACGCCGATGTGGAACAGGCCAAAGCCGCCAGGCATCTGATCATCACCTGCGAAGAGCTGGTGGAAGTCGACCAACTGCGCCAAAGGCCCGACCGCAACCAGATTCCGTTTTTTTGCGTGGATGCGGTCGTACATATCCCCTGGGGCGCATACCCGACGGCCTGCTACTGGCATTATGATTACGATCCGACCTATCTTTACGACTACGGGCGGGTCGCCAGAGACGATGCCGAGTACGGAAAATATCTGGATATGTTCATTCGCGGGACAAGCGATCACGCTGAACTGCTGGCCCGGATCGACCCGCGCCAATTGGAGCGCATCAAGGCCGATACCCGCACGGGCTATGCCGTAGGATTGGATCGCAGATTTTGACGGCAATTTGATCTGTCATGTGTTCAATAACCAAGTAAAAGGTGCACCGATGCCGGAATATACCCCCAGAGAGATGATGGCCATTGCCGCGGCAAGGGAGATCAATGACGGAGACATTGTTTTTTGCGGCACCGGCATTTCCATGCTGGCCGCCATGGCCGCCAAGCATATCAGCGCTCCCAACAGCGTGATTTTTTTCGAAACCGGGGCCATTGACGCTTTGCTGGAAGAGGTGCCCCTGGCCGTGGGCGACCCCCGGGTGATGTTTTGGAGTTCGGTCAACGGCAGTCTGGCCGACGCGTTCGCCACCATGCAGAATCCGTTTACCGGGCAGCAGGTGGTGGGGATTATGGGGGCCGCCCAGATAGATATTTACGGCAACCTGAACTCCACCGTGATCGGTGATTACAGGCAGCCCAAAGTGCGCTTTTCAGGCAGCGGGGGCGCCTGCGACGTGGCCTCATTCGTGAACCGGACGATCATTTTCATGCAACACGAAAAGCGCAAGTTCGTCCAAAAGCTCGACTACCGCACCAGCCCCGGCTGGATCGACGGACCCGGGGGCCGCAAAAAAGCCGGGCTGGGAAATGGCGGACCGGCGGCCGTGATCACCAACAAGGCGATCATGGGATTCGATGAGCAAAGCAAAAAAATGTACTTGCGGGGTTGTTTCCCGGGGGTCGGCCAGGATGAGGTGCTCAATAATATGGGTATTGCGGTGGATGCCCGGCGCTCTGTGACCATCGAGCCGCCCACTGGGAAGGAGTTGGGGATATTGCGTGAAAAATGTGATCCCCAGCGTCTCATCCTGGGCAATTGATCTTTGGCAAATTTTTAAACCCGGAGCAATTGGCGTATCAACCGTTTCAACAGCGGTAGGGAAAACCGCCTGAAAATATGCAAACGGCATCAGCGATGCGATGGGAAAACAGGAAGGGAGAAATTATTTTTTTGGTCGGAGAGACCAAGCCGCCGGTTGGAGCGATCATCAACAACATCAAATTATGAGAGGAAACATTCGCCATGACACTGAACAGAAAATCAATTTCGCTTGTTTTCAGGTTTTTTGCTCTTTTTGCCGCCGTTGCCCTCACGGGCTTTGGGAGCGACAACACCGGCGTGGCCCATGCCGGAAAAACCTATAGATTCACCATGCAGAATATGTTTTCTCTGAACCATCCGATCTCCGTGGCCGTCGATGAAATGGCCAAGGAAGTGAAAAAGGAGAGCAATGGTCAGATTACCATCCAGGTTCTTCCTTCCGGCGCTTTGGTCAAAGGGCCCAATATTTTCGAGACGGTCGGCAACGGTTCCATTGATATGGGCACCACCTGCAGTTGCTACCATGGCGGTATTCTGCCGGTTGCCGCAACGGCTTTCGCCCTTCCCGGAGATCCGCGCGACACCAGGCAGATTATCGATTTCATCTACCAGGAAGATGTTTTGAAATTCTACCGCGAGGCCTATGCCACGGTAAACGTTTTCTACGGCGCGCCCCTGGTGATGGACGGCTACACCATCGTCTCCAAAAAGCCGATCAACACCTGGGAGGATCTGAAAAAACTCAAGGTGCGCGCCTCCGGCTCCATTGCCAAAACCCTCCAGAAAATGGGTATTCCCACCGTTTTCATTCCCTTCTCGGAAATCTATGTGGCCCTTTCCCGGGGCACCATCGATGCTGAAATCAGCGGCAGCCACGCTGAAAGCTTCCTGGCCAATACGTATGAGGTCGCCAAATACCAAACCGATCCATCCATTTCCGGCGCCCAAAACTGCGAAGTCATCATCAACGCCGATCGCTGGAAAGAGCTGCCCGATGATCTCAAAGCCGTTTTTGACAAAGCGCTGCGCAAAAGCTCCCAGCGTGTGGCTGAGGTGTTTGAGCAGGAAAACAAAGAGGTCAAAGTCAAAATGGAAACCGCCGGCGCCCAGTTTATCCAAATGCCCAAAGAGGTCATGGACCGCTGGGTCAAGACTGCGGTCAGCTTATGGGACGAAGAGCTGGCCAAGGACCCTTTGTCGATCCAATATATCGAGCTGGTCAAAAAAGACCTTCAGAAACGAGGCTATCGTCCATAGGGCTTCCCAATACAGGCTGCCTTTGAAAATCGGCTTCGCTTATCGGTTCTCGCATTCGGTCCGAATGTGGTTTTCACGGCTTGCCTGCAATTGATTGCTTTGGTGATTCGGGCTGCACCCTTGGTTTCAAGGCGACAGCCCGATTTTTAAGGCATCCGCCGCCATTATGCCTATGGACGGGGCCTCGGCCCAGCCATAGGCATCTCAACATTTAGGATATAAGATGCAAGCCATTGAATCATTCATTACAGTCATTGAGACGGTGAACAGAAAAATCGGCAAGGCTTCCTGTTTCCTGATTTTTGTGTTCATGTCGCTCATGGTTTACGAGGTCATTGCCCGCTACTTTTTTGAAAGCCCGACCATTTGGGTTCATGAACTTTGCGGTTATCTGTTCGCCGCCTATATCGCCCTGACCGGAGGTTGGGTGCTCCTTGAAAAAGGCCATGTCGCCGTTGATATCATCTACCAGTTTTTTCCGGTCAAACTCAAACATCTGGCCGACATGGCCGTTTCCCTGATCGGCTTGCTCATGTTCGCCATTTTGTTCTGGCAGGGGTATAAATTCGCCTGGCACGCCTTGATTACCAACCAGCACTCCCATACGCTCTTCGGGCCGCCGCTGTGGCCGGTCAAAATGATGATTCCGGCGGGCGCATTGCTTTTTCTCATGCAGTTATTGGCAGATCTGGCGCGAAGTGTTCTAGAATTTCAGAGAAGGAGTCAATGATGAATCCCGGATTGATAGTTGTTCTCATGTTCCTGGCGGTGGTTGTTCTTTTTGTGCTGCGCACCCCGGTGGCCTTTACCTTGGGCGTGGTGGGGATCGGTTCTTTGCTGCTGATCAACGGCCCCCGCTTTCTGTTGATGCTGCCTCCCTCGATTTTGGAGACCATGACCAGCATTATTCTGCTTGCCATTCCCCTGTTTATCTTCATCGGCTGCATGTTGGAGAAATCGGGCATCGCCGACGAGATTTTCGAGATGATCTACAAATGGCTGGGACCGGTCCCCGGCGGCCTGGCCATCGGCACGGTGTTCATTTGCGTCATTTTCGCCGCCATGGTGGGGGTCGTGGGCGCGGCCACCGTGACCATGGGGCTGATCGCCCTTCCGGCCATGCTCAAGCGCAACTATAAAACCACCCTGGCCATCGGCTGCATTTCCGGCGGGGGCGCGCTGGGGTTTCTGATTCCGCCCAGCGTGACCATGATCGTGTATGCCTCCCTGTCCAATCTGTCCATCGGAAAAATGTTTCTGGCCGGAATAATACCGGGGCTGATGCTGGCCGGCCTGTTCATGGGCTACATTCTCTTGCGCAGTCTGATGAATTCCACTCTGGCGCCGCCGATCCCCAAAGAAGAACGGGCCACCTGGCCGGAAAAGTTCGCTTCGGTCAAAAACCTGGCCATGCCGTTCCTGTTGATTTTTTCCATCATGGGCACCATCTTTTCCGGCCTGGCCACACCCACCGAGGCCGCCGCGGTGGGCGCCTTTGTTTCC
>JBFFHG010000093.1:0-8382 GCA_041557055.1 Desulfosarcinaceae bacterium | reverse complement strand
TTCCATTGGTTTGTTGTATGAGTATATCTCCACCAAGGAAGATATTCTCTACCTGGTTTGCAATGCCATTCACACCGAGATGGATGCGGCGGTCACCGAAGCCCTCTCCAGAACCGAAGCGGGCACCCACCCGCTGGCGTTGGCCATCCGTGAATATTTTCTGGTCTGCCACCGCCTGAGCGATCATATCATCCTCATTTACAGGGAGATCCATTCCCTGCCGGCCAACTGGCGAAAGGTCGTATTTGAAAACGAGATGAAAATTACCGGGCTCTTTGCCCAGGTTCTGGAGGAGCTGATTGTAAAAGGCAAGCTGCCTGCCATGGAAGCGCAAACGCTTTATCTGGAGGCCCATAACATCTCGGTGCTTGGGCACATGTGGGCCTTGCGGCGCTATCTGCTTGCGCGCCAATACACCATTGCCGAATATATCGATATTCAGACCGGATTTGTTTTTAACCGTTTACAGAGCAATGCGGTCCGGCAGGAGCGTTAACCCCAACGTTGTTAGGGTTAATCAGGTAAAAGGATTTTTAAATCGTGCCATCGTCAATTCTTTTGGTTGATCGTCCGGCCGCGCCCGCAGGAGTGGTTTCAAAACCTTGCCTCGGGTCCAAGGTCAAGGCGGTGCAGGGGAAAGATGATGGATTTGCTCAGCACCAGAATGTCAATGGGTTGTTGGGAAAAGTAAAGTCGTGACGGATTTGATGAAATGACCTGAATGATATGGCGACAATGTTGTTTCCGGAAAACAGCCCTGACCGAAAAGATCAATTTTTCACCATAGGAGAGAGTCATGTCGCAAGAGGTCGAGATCTATAAGCCCCGAAACGCTGTGCGGGTGGTGACCGCCACTTCTTTGTTCGACGGTCATGATGCCGCTATCAGTATTTTCCGGCGTATTCTCCAGGGCACCGGGGTGGAGGTGATCCATTTGGGTCACAACCGCTCGGTTCGGGAGATCGTGGATGCCGCCATTGAGGAGGATGCCCAGGGCATCGCCGTCTCCTCCTATCAGGGCGGCCATATGGAGTTTTTCAAGTACATGATCGATTTGCTGCACGAGGCCGGGGCCGATCACATCCGGGTGTTCGGCGGCGGCGGCGGGGTGATTGTGCCTGAAGAGATCGAGGAGCTTCACAATTACGGTGTGGCGTGCATCTACGCACCCGAAGACGGCGCCCGGTTGGGGCTGCAGGGGATTATCAACCATCTGGTGAAGAGCATTGATTTTTCCCGGGTGCCTGAAACCCCGCCTGACCTTGATTTGCTGACTCCCGGCAACAAGGGCCTGACCGCCAACCTGATCACCGCCATGGAGCACACCAAAGCCCAGAGCAACGGCCACCTGGGCAATTTGCGGGCCGCGCTGCAGGACAAAGCCGCGGCCGCCGAAGCGTCGGTGATCGGGATCACCGGCACCGGCGGGTCGGGAAAGTCGTCTCTGACCGATGAACTGGTGCTGCGGCTGCTCAACGATTTCGACGATCTGAAGGTGGCCGTGCTCAGTGCCGATCCCTCCCGTCGTAAAACAGGCGGGGCTTTGCTGGGCGACCGCATTCGCATGAATGCCATTGCCAGCCACCGCATCTATATGCGTTCGCTGGCCACCCGCGCCTCTCATACAGAGATTCCCGCAGCCCTGGGGGATACTGTTGCCGTGGCCAGGGCGGCCGGTTATAATCTGATCATTGTGGAGACGGCGGGTATCGGCCAGGGCGACTCCAGCATCGTCGATCTGGTGGATGTCTCGATCTATGTGATGACCAGCGAATTCGGCGCCGCCTCCCAGCTTGAAAAGATCGACATGCTCGATTTCGCAGACCTGGTGGCGGTCAACAAGTTTGAAAAACGCGGTAGCGAAGATGCCGTAAGGGATGTGCGCAAACAGGTTCAACGCAATCGCAACGCCTTTGACCGGCCCGCCGAATCCATGCCCGTGTACGGCACCATTGCCACCAAATTCAATGATGATGGTGTCACCGCCCTTTACCACGGCTTGCTGGAACGGCTGGGCGGGAAAACCGGTCGCGTCTGGTCCTCCCAATGGCCCAAACCAAAGGAGAATGTCTCCAGTACCAAAACCATCATCATTCCACCCCAGCGTCTTCGCTATCTCTCTGAAATATCGGAGACTGTGCGCCGTTATCATAAGCATACCCGCGGGCAGGCCGAGGCCGTGCGGCGGGTATGGCATTTGGAGCAGAGCGCCCAAGACCTGTCGCAGGCAACAACATCCCAGGACAATGCCGCTTTGCTGGCCCGACTGAAAGCCGAGATCGACAAGGCGCGTCAGGCGGTGGACCCGGCCGCGATACAGTTGGTGGACCAATGGCGGCAGATAAAAATCCGTTATGATCAGGATGAGCTGGTCTATGAGGTGCGGGGCAACGAGGTTCGTACGCCCCTGTATACCGAATCCTTGTGCCGCAAGCGTATTCCCAAAATCGCCCTGCCCCGCATCGAAGACCCGGGCGCCCTGTATGAGTGGCTGCGCCGCGAGCATTTACCGGGTTACTTTCCCTATACGGCGGGCGTCTTTCCACTCAAGCGCATGGGCGAAGACCCCACCCGCATGTTTGCCGGTGAAGGCGACCCGGCCCGTACCAACCGGCGCTTTAAAATGCTCTCGGCCAACAGTGCGGCCAAGCGGCTCTCCACGGCCTTTGATTCGGTGACCCTCTATGGTTTCGATCCGGACAAGCGGCCCGACATCTTCGGCAAGGTGGGCAATGCGGGCGTGAGCGTCTGCACCCTGGACGATGTCAAAACATTATACGACGGCTTTGACCTGTGCGCCCCCACCACCTCGGTCTCCATGACCATCAACGGCCCGGCCCCCATCATTCTGGCCATGTTCCTCAATACGGCTGTCGATCAGCAGGTGGAAAAATTCAAAACCGATCAGGGCCGGCAGCCCGATGATGCGGAATACGCCGCTTTGCGGGCCCGGACTTTGAGCACGGTGCGCGGCACGGTGCAGGCTGATATCCTCAAGGAGGACCAGGGGCAAAACACATGTATCTTTGCCATTGATTTCGCCCTCAAGATGATGGGCGACATCCAAGATTACTTCATCGATCAAAAGGTGCGCAATTTCTACTCGGTCTCCATTTCCGGTTACCATATCGCCGAAGCCGGGGCCAATCCCATCTCCCAATTGGCCTTTACTTTGGCCAACGGATTCACCTATCTGGAGTACTACCTGGCCCGGGGTATGGATATCGATAAATTCGGCCCCAACCTCTCCTTTTTCTTCTCCAACGGTATGGACCCCGAGTACACGGTCATCGGCCGGGTGGCCCGGCGCATCTGGGCCGTGGCCCTGCGTGAAAAATACGGCGCCTCCGAACGCTCCCAGATGCTCAAGTATCACATTCAAACCTCGGGCCGCTCCCTGCACAGCCAGGATATCCAGTTCAATGATATCCGCACCACCCTGCAGGCCCTTTGCGCTATCTACGACAATGCCCAGAGCCTGCACACCAATGCTTTTGACGAGGCCATCACCACCCCCACGGAGGAGTCGGTGCGCCGGGCTCTGGCCATCCAACTGATCATCAACCGCGAGTGGGGACTTGCCAAAAACGAAAATCCCCTGCAGGGCAGTTTCATCGTGGATGATCTCACCGATTTGGTGGAAGAGGCCGTTCTGACCGAATTCGACCGCATCTCCGAGCGCGGCGGCGTCCTGGGCGCCATGGAGACCGGCTACCAACGCAGCAGCATTCAGGAGGAATCCATCTATTACGAAGTGCTGAAGCACACCGGCGAACTGCCCATCATCGGTGTCAATGCTTTCCGCGACCCCCATGTGGCCGAAGATCAGTTCAAGGATGATTTCACCATTGAACTGGCCCGTTCCACTGATGAGGAAAAACAATCCCAGCTCAGCCGCCTGGCAGCCTTTCAGGAGCGCAACGCCGACAAGAGCCGGCAAGCGCTCAATCAGCTCAAAAAGGTGGTGCTGACCGGTGAAAATATTTTTGCCGAACTCATGGAAACGGTTCGCTGTTGCAGTTTGGGGCAGATTACCCGGGCGCTGTATGAGGTGGGGGGCAAATATCGTCGCAATATGTAGATATTACAGTATGATCTTCAGACTTTTGCAGCATCAGGGTTTATATTGCTTCATTTGATATTTGGATTTTGGTATCTGAATTTCCCCTGTGCGGGGCTGTTTTCCTTGATCCAATTGTGTTAAAGTCACCGTCTGGTCGGCAATATGAACGAATCTTATCTAAAGGAGAAAATGTCATGGGTGAAGCAGTTATTGTCAGCGCCGTGCGGACGCCGCTGGGAAGTTACAACGGCACCTTTGCAGGCATCGGAGCGACCGATCTGGGCGGTATGGTCATTGCCGAGGCTGTCAAGCGGGCCGGGATCGACCCGGCCGAAGTGAACGAAGCCATCATGGGGCAGGTGTTGCCCTGCGGGTACGGGCAGAACCCGGCCAAACAGGCTGTGGTTAAGGCGGGATTGCCGGCGGAGGTGGAGTGTTTCACTGTCAATAAGGTGTGCGGTTCGGCCCTCAAGTCCGTCATGCTGGCCGCCCAGGCTGTTCAGTTGGGCGATGCCGACGTGGTGGTGGCCGGCGGCATGGAGAATATGACCATGGCTCCCTACTACCTTGAAAAAGCCCGGTTCGGGTACCGCATGGGGCCCGGCCAACTCCAGGACAGCATGGTTCACGACGGTTTGTGGGATATCGTAAACGATTTTCACATGGGTATTTCCAATGAGCTGTGCTCCGAAAAGTACAACATTGCCCGCGAAGAGCAGGACCGCTATGCAGCCCAATCCTATGCGCGCACGCTGGATGCCATGCAGAGCGGTAAGTTCAAAAACGAAATCATGCCTGTGGCCATCCCCCAGCGCAAAGGCGATCCCGTCATGTTCGACACCGACGAGTGCCCCCGGACAACCAGCTACGAAGCGTTGGCCAAAATGAAACCGGCCTTTAAACAGGGGGGGGGCACCACGGCCGGCAATGCCTCCATCATCAGCGACGGGGCAGCGGCCGTGGTGGTGATGTCCCGCGAAAAAGCCCGGGCTTTGGGCTGCACGGTTATGGCGACCATCGGCGCTCAGGCGTCAGCCGCCATCGAGATGAAATATGTACTGGTGGCCCCCATCTGGGCGGTGCCCAAGTGCCTCAAAAAAGAGGGGATCGGTTTGGGCGATGTGGATCTGTTTGAAATCAACGAAGCTTTTTCGGGCTCCACTTGCGCCGTGATCAACGAACTCAAACTCGATCCGGACAAAACCAATATTGCCGGCGGCAGCGTGGCGCTTGGCCATCCCATCGGCGCCAGCGGTTGCCGCGTGCTGGTGACCCTGCTTTACAACATGATCCGTGAAGATAAAAAGACCGGACTGGCCTCCCTGTGCCTGGGCGGCGGCGAGGCCGTGGCGTTGGTGGTGAAACGTTAACCCCAACATTGTATAAAAAAGATGGCCGGGGACAATTCGTCGATTATCATGCAGATAAAGGAGAAAAGAATGGAAATCAAAACTTTTGGAGTCGTGGGCGCTGGTCAGATGGGCAGCGGTATCGCCCAGGTGGCCGCCATGAGCGGGTTGAGCGTAATCATGAACGATATCAAAGATGAATTCGTGCAACGCGGCATGGCCACCATTAAACGCTTTCTCTCCAAAGCGGTTGAAAAGGGCAAACTCTCACAGGAAGCCATGGACGCCACTTTGGCCCGGATTAAAAGCAGTACCGATCTTAACGACATGGCCGGGGCCGACTTTGTGGTGGAGGCGGCCACAGAAAATGAACCTCTGAAATTGAAGATTTTCGAGACCCTGGACAGCGTCTGCAAGCCCGGAGTGATTCTCGGCACCAACACCTCTTCCATTCCCATCGGGCGTATCGCCGCCAGGACCAAGCGGCCGGACAAGGTCATCGGCATGCACTTCATGAATCCGGTGCCCCTGATGAAACTGGTGGAGGTGATCCGCGGCATCGCCACTTCCGATGAAACATTTAAAATCACTTGGGAACTCTCCGAAAAATTCGGTAAAGTGCCGGCTGAAGCAAATGATTTTCCCGGCTTTATCGCCAACCGCATTCTTTTGCCCATGATCAACGAGGCTGTTTTTGCCCTTTACCACAGCGTGGGCACCAAGGAATCCATCGATACCGTCATGAAACTGGGCATGAACCACCCCATGGGGCCTCTGGAGCTGGCCGATCTGATCGGGTTGGACACCTGTCTGGCCATCATGGAGACCCTGTACGACGGTTTCAAAGATCCCAAATCCCGACCCTGTCCGCTACTTCGAAAATATGTGGAGGCCGGCTGGCTGGGCAGAAAGACCAAGAAGGGGTTCTACGATTATTAATCGCTGACGTTTGTTCGTCAAATCCTCAAGTGGCCGATTCGCTGATTCGTTCATTTATTTTGTGCCTGTCGCAAAATGGAGTTCCTCTCCCCCCTATTGAAGGGGAGAGGGCGTACTCCCTGTGGATTTGACGAATCGACCAATCAACGGTTTAACAAGCGCCCATCCAGAAATAGGCAAATTGGGTCGAGATCAAGGCGCGCGAAAAATTTTACCCCAGGCATATGGTTGATATTGCGAGGATAAAATTTTGAGCACAACACGGATCGCGGGCGAATTGGCCATTTATGGATGGGCACTGACAAGAAACCAGGGAGGCCCCATGTCGAAGATCAAATCCCCAGCGCCCATACCCGTGGGAAAGAAGATTAAAACGGTCCGCACCCGGAAGAAGATGACCCTCGGCCAGGTGGCCAACGACACCGGCTGCAGTCTCGACTATCTCAAGCAGGTGGAGAGTGGTGCGGAGATGCCGCCGGTGGGCACCCTGCTGCAAATCGCCCGCGCCCTTCAGGTCGATTCCGAATTTTTGCTTAAAGAACAGGCCGAAACACGTAAAGCACGGGCCACGGCCTATGCCAAACGCACCGTTGATTACGCTTATACCACCCTGACCCCCGGGGCCGAGAACAAGCATCTCAAGGCCTTTCGCATTCAGATTGAGGCCCAAAAAGAGCATAAGGGGGTGGGCTACCGGCACGAGGGCGAGGAGTTTGTCTACGTGCTTACCGGACAGGTGGAGATCGCCGTGGGCGATCATATCAACCTTCTGGGCCCCGCCGAATCGTTGCATTTCAATTCAGGCATTCAGCACCACATGCGCAATGTGGGCAAAGAAGATGCGGAGCTGTTGGTGGTTCTTTACAATCCTTAGTTCAACGCTCACAGTTCAAGAGGTTAGGATGGGTGCCACGGCAAAAGGCCATGGAGGGGACTTACGGCCATGAATTCGGGACCCGTCACTAAATCAATGATATGGCTTTGAAATTCTTGGGGGATATGATGACGGTTCAATTGACGAACGAGCAGTTGATGGTTCAGACCATGATTAGGGAGTTCGCCCGCGATGTGGTTGCGCCGGGGGCGGCCGATCGCGATCGCGACAAACAGTTTCCCGCCGATATCCTGAAGCAAATGGCCGAGCTGGGTTTACTGGGCATGATGATACCCTTTGAATACGGCGGCAGTGGCGCCGATACCGTCTCCTATGTGCTGGCCCTGGCTGAAATTGCATCGGCCTGCGCTGCAACAGCCGTGGTCATGTCGGTGCAAAACTCCATTGTATGCGAGAGCCTTTATCGCTTCGGCACCGAAGAACAGAAAAAGCGTTTTCTGATTCCTTTGGCTGAAGGCCGGGTGATCGGCGCTTTCGCCCTTACCGAACCCGAAGCCGGCTCCAATCCGGTCGGCCAGAAAACCGAAGCCGTGAAAGACGGCGATCACTACATTCTCAACGGAACCAAACGTTTCATTACTTCAGGAAAAAACGCCGGCACCATACTGGTCTCCGCCAAGACCGACGCCGGCCAGGGACATAAAGGCATCTCCACCTTTATCGTGACCAAGGATGCGCCGGGTTTTAAGGTCGGCCATGAAGAAGACAAAATGGGACTGCGGGCTTCCGACACCACCGACTTGATCTTTGACAATTGTTCCATTCCGGCGGACCAGCGCCTGGGAGAAGAAGGGATGGGGTTTAGTCTGGCCATGAAAGGATTGGACGGGGGCCGCATCGGTATCGCCGCTCAATCCATCGGCGTGGCCCAGGCCGCCTTGGATGCCGCTGTTGCCTATGCCAAGGAGCGCGAACAGTTCGGCCGCAAAATCTCCAAGTTCCAGGGGTTGCGCTGGATGATCGCCGACATGGCCACCGATCTGGAGGCCGCCCGCCAGTTGACCCTGTCGGCCGCGGTCATGAAAGACCGGGGCAAAAATTGCACCCAACAGGCCTCCATGGCCAAACTTTTTGCTTCCGAAATGGTCAACCGGATTGCCGCCAAGGCCCTGCAAATCCACGGCGGGTACGGGTAC
>JBFFHG010000092.1:0-8457 GCA_041557055.1 Desulfosarcinaceae bacterium | reverse complement strand
GCAGCCCCTTTGCCGGAGAGATCGGCAGGAACGTGCGTATCGCCAAGAAGTTGTGCCGAATGGTTATGGACGCGGGAAACGCACCCTTTGCCCCGCACCTTTTGTATCCCCGATTCACGGACGACAACGATCCCACCCAACGCGCGGCCGGCATCGCCTGCGGTCTGGCCTTCATGGAAACCTGCGACGAGGTGTGGGCCTTTACCGGCAAAGGCATTTCAAGCGGTATGCGCCGGGAAATCGAGCATGCCCGGCACCTGGGAAAACCTGTGGTCGGGATCGCCGAGGTATAAGATGGCCTGGGACAAGCAACCCATCAAGGGTTACCTGGTGGATGCCGATACCGGTGAGCGCCTGGAATTCCAGTACAACCCCAACAGCATCGGCGATGAAAAATCCACCGATTACGCCGCCGTCAAGATCCCCGGCATGAGCCATCCGCGTTACCAGTACGTGGCTGGCGAGCCGCGCAAGATCACCTTCAAGGTCGAGCTGTTCAAGGGTCCGGTAAAAGAAAAGGTCGATTGGCTGCGCTCGCTGCAGTATCCCGAGCACGCCGGAACCATGCTCAAAAACGCCCCCCACCGGGTGCTCTTGATCTTCGGCGACCTTTATCCCGGGGTGACCTGCATCGTCCGGCAGGTCAAGGCCCGCTATTTCGGTCTCTTCGATCGCGACAACCTGCTGCCTCAGCGGGCCGAGGTGGACATCGTGCTCGAAGAATTTGTCGATCAATCCGTCAACTGGTCGCAGGTGCGCTCATGATCGGTCGCAATTCCCGCTACGCCGGCTGCATCCTGTACCGCGATGCGTCCGGGGAATATTTTGGCCGGCGGCAACGCATCGACACCACGCCCCGATACGACGACCGCCTGCACACCGTGATCGCGGGCGACCGCATCGATCTTATCGCCTATCGCTACCTGGGCGATGCCAAACTGTGGTGGATCATCTGTGATTACAACGACATCTTTTTCCCGCTGGAACTTGTTCCCGGCACCGAGCTTCGCATTCCGAGCATCGAAAACATCCAAATGCGGATTCTTGGCTGATTATTCGAAGTGGTTGTTGACAACACGGTCGGACAGAGCGTAACTGCAACGACGGCTAAAGCAGTACAACACCATGATATTATTGGGGAATACAACAATGGCAGACGGGCTTAAACTTTCACAAAGACATTTTTCCGTTTTACGCAGAATCGCCTGGGGATACGACGCGTCCATGGTTGATACGTTGCACAAGGTCATCGAAGATTGGGTTTCCCATAACGATGCCCGCTTTATTTGTGAATCATGTAAGGATCGATCATTTTGTCCTTCATGTTTTATGAAAAAGCGTCGAGTGAAAGCGCACTCGGAATAACCTGAACAGCCCGGACCGTGGGCTGGACGGGTTGTCACTCTTGAGACGAACTTGCCCCCGAGGCCGGCCTGTCCAATGCACGGATTCCAACCCTAAGTGGTCGTGGACCTAAATACAGTGACGCGCCGAGATGGCCGAGGCGCCCGGCCCGCAAGGCGCGAGAAGCGAGAATACCTGGCGTATTTGAGCGCCGAGCAACGCAGTCGGGACGGGATGGATCGGCCATCGAATGCCGCTGTATTTATGCCCACGGCCACTAAGCCAAAGAGCACGGTTTTCCTTTCCGACACTTCCACAACGCTTCCGGTAAATAAGCAGACAACTGCAAACCGGATGAGGCGTCATGGACCTGGACACTTTCAAACCCACATTTCTGATCCAAATCGAAGGCCAAGATCTTGCCAGGGACATCACCCAGGAGATTACCTCCTTTGTCTTCACCGATAACGAGGAGGAACTGGATGTCCTGGAGCTGTCCATCACCGACCGCAACCTGCAGTTTGTCGACGATCCACTTTTTCAGGAGGGCAACGAGATCGTCGCCCGCTTCGGTTACGTCGGCAACCTGTCAGCGCGCAAAAGGGCGGTGATCAAGGATATCGACTACGACTTTCCCGAAAATGGGGATCCCACCATCCGCATAAAAGCCTACGACAAGGGCTTCAAGCTGGCCGGCAAGGAAAACCAGAAGGTCTGGCAAAAACCCGCGCCGGGCATTCTCTATTCCGAGATCGCCGAGGAGATCGCGGCGACCAACGGGCTGACCCCGATCGTGACGGCCACCAAGGGGGCGCACCTGCGCGTCACCCAGAGCAACATCTCCGACGCCCAGTTTCTAAAGGAACTCGCCGAAAAGGCCCGCGACCGGGACGGCCAAGGCGTGGCCGGATATGTCTTTTATATCCAGGACGACGAACTGCACTTTCATCCGCGCGAGCTAGACCAGACGCCGTTTTTGACCCTCGAATACTTCACCGACACCAAGGGCGTGCTGCGCTCGTTTCGGCCTGCCACCCAGTCACAGGGGGCAAAGGGCACAGGCGTCGAGACCAAGGCCGTGGGCGTCGATCCACGCAAAAAAGATGTGGTCACCCACAAGGCCAATAACGCCACCACGCCCGAGCGCACTTCCCTGGGCAAGCTGACCTATCTCGTGGACGGCAACACCGGCGAAGGCCGCTTCAAGGAACAGGAGACCGGCCAGGTGGTGCCGAGCTTCGAACGCTCCGAGGGATTTCACGAAGAGCCCCGCCAGGAGCCGGCCCAGGACGCCGCCGAAGCAAAGTTCCGGGAAGCCGAGCTGCGCCAGGTGGAAGCCGAGGCCGTCACCATCGGGATCCCTCAGCTGCGCGCCAAGAAGAACATCGAAGTCAAGGGCGTGGGCCGCAAGTTCTCCGGCATCTACTACTGCCATTCGGTGCGTCACAGTATCGGGCCGGGCGGTTATGCCTGCGAGCTCAAACTCAAGAAAAACGCCCTGGGCAAAGGCGCCGGCGACAAGTCCACCCAAGTTGAAGGCGAACCCAACGACAAGCAGGCGCTTACGAATGCGGAACTCGGAATGCAGAATGCGGAATTGATCGTGGTCGATGCAAATACGGGCGCCGTGTTGTCTGAAAGGAAACACAAATGAACCGGAAAACAGAACAACCGAATAACCGGGTAACCGCGAAGCGACCGAAGGGAGCGCAGCGATGGGTGATTTGAACAAAAACTTCAACCGCTCCGAGTTCGCCTGCAAGGGCAAGGACTGCTGCGGCCATTCGGCTCCGGTCCATCCCGACCTGATCAAGGCGCTCCAGGTATTGCGCGATCGGATCGGCAGGCCCTTGTCCATCACCAGCGGATTTCGCTGCAGACGGCACAACCAGGCTATCGGTGGGGAAGACCACAGTTTTCATACCCTGGGCATGGCAGCGGATGTGGCCTGCCCGGAGGGTGTCAGCCCCGGGCAACTGGCGGCGCTGGCCGAAAAAATCAAGCTGTTTAGCGAGGGCGGCATCGGCATCTATCCTTCCTGGGTGCATCTGGACGTGCGCAAGAACGGCAAGGCGAGGTGGAAAAAATGACCAACACGACTGACAAGCTTTTTTGCGGCACCCGTTTGAATCTGACCGGCCCGCTTCGGGTGGAGATCCTTCCCAGCGGCAGGCGTGCTCGGCTGACCCAGCCGTACCGGGTTGGCACCGCGGCTGGACGCATCATTGATGTGCCCCAAGGGTTCGAGACCGATTTTGCCTCGATCCCGCGGCTGTTCTGGCGCCTCGTGCCGCCCTGGGGACGGTATTCACCGGCCGCCGTGGTACATGACTTTCTCTACCATACCGGCAAGATCTCCCGAAAAGAGGCTGACCGCATCTTTCTTGAGCTAATGGCAGGGCTCGCCGTGCCCCTGTGGAAGCGCTACGTCATGTATCGAGCGGTGCGATTGTTCGGCTGGTTTGCCTGGAACAAGGCGAAGTCGGAGCGCGAAATGCGGGACAGCCCAATAAGTGAGGTGGCTAAATGATGGCCATCAGATTTCAACTTTCAACTTTAAACCATGAACCTTGAACTGAATTATGCTTGAGACCCGCGACCGCCAGACCGAGGAGCGCTACCGCAACCGCTGGTACGGCAAGTACCGGGCCTTTGTGCGCGACAACAACGATCCCGAGCGGCTGGGCCGGGTGCGCCTGGAAATCCCGGCCGTGCTGGGCACCGGCCGCGACAACTGGTCCGAGTGGGCCTCACCCTGTTTCCCCTACGGTGGAAACGACGATACCGGCATGTTTTTGGTGCCCGAGGACGATGCTTCGGTCTGGGCCGAGTTTGAAGGCGGCATCGTTCAGTATCCCATCTGGACCGGCGTGTGGCTGGCTAAAAGCAATCCCGGCGAACAATCCGAGGAATCCAAGCGGACCTGCACAAACGATTTTTGCCATGACTGCGAGGATAAGTGCTATCACCAGGCCAATCGTCACGACGACTTGGAGCACCAAAAATACCACGGCCATCCGGACTACTACTGCCCCCGTCTCAAGGTGCTGCTCAAGACCGAGACCGGCCACACCATCCTGGCCGACGACCGCGACGGCGACGAACTTTTGCGGATTATTGACCGCGCCGGCCAGATTCTGACGATGGAGGGCCGGGTCAAGCCGCAGATCCAGGCGGGAAACAGCCTGCGCCGGGGTGTAAGGGATGCCGAAAAAGGCGATCAGCTCGACATTACCTCCCAGATCGTTGCAGCCAAAGCCCGCATCCAGCTGACCGATCTTTGCCACCAGCAAATCGTCCTGGAAGCCTGGCAGGACAAGGAAAAGGTTCACATCCTCTCCTGCGACAAAAGCCGAGCCCGGTGGCAAAAGATCCTCATCGACACCACCAAGGGGAAAGAAAAAATCCACATCTGGGGGCTCAACGGCACCCAGGAGATCCTGGTGGATTCCACCGCCGGCGCCGAAAAGATCCGGCTGACCGACAAGGCCGGCCAGGTCTTTGTAATGGACGCGGCCGGCGGCAAAGAGAAAATCAAAATCACGGACAAAGCCGGCAGCATTTTGTTTATGGACGGCGTCATGGGCAACATCATCATCCGCGGTGCCAACAAGGTTCTGATCAACCCTTAAGGAAAATATCATGATCCCGAAAGTCTCCATCGTCATGACGGCCCACAACCGCGAGCGGTATATCGGCAAGGCCATCGAGAGCGTTCTTGCCCAGACCTATACGGATTTCGATCTGCTGATATGGGACGACGGATCGACGGACCGGACCTTTGCGATCGCCAGCGATTACGCCAGGCAGGACAACAGGATCCGCCTTGCCGCCTATGGTCATCGCGGATCGGCCAAGGCATTGAAAGAAGCCGTTGCCGACACATTTGGACAATATCTTTGTTGGGTGGACAACGACGACATGCTCGAGCCCACGGCCCTGGAAGAAACAGTCGCCGTGTTGGACAGCGATCCCTCCATCGGCGTGGTCTATACCGATTACCGGGTGATCGATGCGGATGATGCAGTCAAGGGTTACGGCCGGCGTTGCCGGATTCCTTATTCCAAAGACCGGTTGCTGCTCGATTTCATGACCTTTCATTTTCGCCTGATGCGGCGCTGTGTTTACGACCAGGTTGGCGGAATAGACGATACATTAGGACCGGCCGAGGATTACGATCTCTGCCTGAAGCTTTCCGAGATCACCGAATTTAAGCATCTGGCAAAACCGTTGTACCGATATCGTATCCACGGCCGAAACCTGTCCCAACAGCAGCGGATCAAGCAGATCGAATGCTCCAAAACGGCCGTGGCAAAAGCCTTGGAACGTCGTGGATTGGCGGACCGTTTTGAACTCCATGTGGAGATCCGGGAAAAGTTCATTCTAAGGCGCAAACGACAACCTTGATCGAGTCAAGTTCAGATAGCCGCTGCAAAGTGCCGGATGAACGTTTTCTGGCTGAAACCTTCGACACCTGGCGGGCGGAGTTTCGCAGTATCCTGGAAAACCACCGTCGCGAAATCCAGAACCGCCTTGAAAAGATCGAACGGGAGATCGAAAAAAAATCCGATAAGGAGAACGTCGATCTGCTGGCCCGCAGCATCCGGGAGGAGCTGCGCCGACACACCGACGACATCAAGAACCTGTATGTCGGCCTCAACGAAAAGATGGGCGTGGAAACCATATGGAAGGTGATCGGCCTGGTGCTGACCTTGGGAAGCGCATTCGGCGGCATCGTCGGATTCGCTTTGCATCTGCTTTTGAGGAAATGAGATGGCAAGACCACAGGCCAGATTGGGTGACATCACCAGCCATGGCGGCGTCATTATCACCGGCGCGTTGCGCGCCATGGCCAACGGAAGACCCGTGGCCCGCATGGGTGATCTGCACGCCTGCCCGATCCCGGGGCACGGGGTTACGCCCATCGTGACCGGCAGCCTGGACACAGCCACGGAAGGAATGCCCGATGCGCGCATTGGCGATATCACCGCCTGCGGCGCGGTGATCGTCACAGGCAGCCTGAATTCGAACGACGACTGAACAGTTCAAGGTTCGAGGTTCAACGTTAAAAGTTGAGCCCAACCTTCGAACATGGAACCGAAAACCACCAACTTTGAACAATGAACTTTGAACCGATTCACTATTGGGATGTCTATCCCAAATCAATCAAGGTGACCCACAGTTGGGAACCCCTGTCGATCCCGCTTTCGATCCGGGGCAATCCCCGGGGCGAGATTCAGTACGAGGTGGTCGACGAGACCATCGTGTGGATCGATGGACAGGGGCGTGTCAGGCTCGGCGAACGAACGGGCGCTACCATGATCATGGTGTACGACAGCCCAATGAGGGACAGCGTCCGCTATGTGCAGGTCGAAGTGCTTGAAGAAAGCGGCGGCGGTTATATGCCCTACTAATATGGAGTGAATGAGCATGGCATCCTATGGCGATGGTTATGGTTATGGATATGGCGACGATGAAAAAGAGGGACCGATCATCGAGCAAACCAGCTCGTCGCCTTCCCATTACGAACTCATGGCGCTGGCAAACGAGTTGTCTCAGATTAATCAGATCCTTTTACAAAGTCACCAGGCCTCCGAGACCCTGCGCGCCGAAGCCCAAACTGTTCTCCAGGCCCATGCCCAAAGTGCGCAGGAGTATATTCAGCAGGTCGAACAACCCGAACCTCCCGACTTTTTTCCCTTTATTTCCATGCCTGCCGGCACCACGGTTCGTGACCTGCCGGACGGAGGACGGCTTTTCATACTGACCGACGGTGTGATGGTGCGGGCCAATGCCGACAACAGTCTTTTCTTTATCGGTTTGGATGGAAAAACGATTGCTTTAAAGCCTTCCCACGGCGGTGTGGTAACGCTTCCCGATGGTCGGGAGTTGACCTTGCATCCGTCCGTGCTGACCGCCACCCATGAAGCGGCAGGGTTTGAGGGCTTGCCGATGGATATCGATCCGGTGCTGGTGGCCGAAGACCGGTATCGCGTCGATTTTCCGGGTGGCTTTCGTCTGGACGTGAATCACATGATGCATTTGGCGACTATCTGCAACCCGTCCGGAACCATCGACATCCTCGGTATCAACCGAATCGAGGGCGTGGGTGAAAAGATCACCGTCCGTTTGCTTGCCGGAGGCGCCAAAGGATTCACCTGTAGTGAAAGCGGTCATGGCGGACTGATTGAATCGGACGGGACGATTCATTTGTCGCTCAAGGGTGGGCAGGATCTGGTTGTCCGTTTTCCTGATGTTTCAGACCAGGCTGGGGATGGTACGGACGAAAACGACGAACCTGGCACCTTGGTATGTGAAAGACGCGAATCATGAGTTTTGATTTTCTCGGCAAAGGGTTGAAATATCCTTTCCGGTTCCAGCTGATTTCCGGCGGCACGGAGGTGTCCATCGCTACATCACGGAACCACGATCACATCCGAGAGAGCATTCTGCAGATACTCGGCACGCGGCCGGGTGAGCGCTTGATGAATCCTGAATTCGGTTCAAAGTTAAATGATTTGGTGTTTGAGCAGAACGATGAGGTTCTCAAAGGCTTGATCCGTCATTATGTGATCGATGCGATCAAAAGATGGGAAAGACGGGTCGTCATTAATGGTGTCACATTCGACGATGCGCCTCAAAACATCGACAGCAACCTTTTGTCGGTTCGTATCTCCTATAGAGTCGTTCAAAGTCAAGTGGAAGGGAGCTTGGTGTATCCTTTTCGCAGGGAATTTGAGGGACGATCTCTCTGAATGCCGGGTTTAAGGCGTTCTTTTTTTCTCGAATTTTCAGGGTACACGCGCTTCAGGTTTTTACGGTACCATATGGTAACCACTGGGTTTCAATGGATTAAGATTTAGCATACATCTATTTATTAGTATCGTAACACCGGCAACCAGTGTGGTATTTGCCAAGGTATCAAAGCTTTTGACATGCTTTAATAATTTGGGATATCCTTGCACCCTGCAAACTTTAAATCTTGGTAAAGCTCGCAGACAATTCACATAGCTATTATGGAAAAAAGATGGGTGGAGGGCTCTTTTTAATGGTCATCAAATTCCTGATAAATTCGGTGCCCTTGAAGTTGGGATAGAGAATGGACTTGTTCAT
>JBFFHG010000091.1:0-8475 GCA_041557055.1 Desulfosarcinaceae bacterium | reverse complement strand
TGCAAAACTGCAGGAATAGCAAGCTATTTTGAGGCCAAAGCCAAGATCAGACGCAGTCGCAGATCGTGCAAAGACGACCTGAAGCAGTGATGCATAAAATGTGAATTAATTTTTGCGCGAGCCCTAAGGTCAAGGCGAGGCAAGGAAGTCAACCACAGGCATACATGGCGTACGTTGAGGGTTGGGGCCCGAGAGGAGGTTTTGAAACCACTTCTACGGATTTTTTAATACAGGATACGATGAACCGGTTTTCAAACGAATTTCTTCTTTGAGAAGACAGCAGGCGATCTTGTAAGCGGGCGAACCGTCCGATTGGTAGGCCAGGTTATGGGGCTGGATCAACTTGTTCATTACGCAGCCTTCGGCAATATCCAGTTGGAACAGATCGGTCTCGTTGATGGGGCCGGCGGCCGCAAGGCCACCGTCTGCAAAAAACAGGCTGTGCAGTGGAAAATCTTCACACAGGGGACAGCGGTAGACGCGCCCGTTGGGAAAAACAAAGTAGTTGTCGGCCACGCGGCCGGCGCATTCAAATTGCTCTTGGGGTTTCAGGTAGACCTTGGGATAGGTCACACGGATACCAAGGGCGGCCACCTTTTGCGCCACCACCGGAACCACCTGCAACCACTGCCGACGGGACACCTGCAAGGGGGCGTGCGATGCGGGCGCTCCGGCTGATTTACCCCTGAGCCCGATGACCTGAATAAAAAAGTGGTCCACCGCCCATTGCCTTAAAAGCGGCACCATCCGCTCCAAATGGTCAAGGTTGCGGCTGCTGACCGTATAGATCAGGCTAATGCCGAATCCTTTGGATTTGGCTTGGCCAATTCCGGCAGTGCAATGCTCAAAGCAGCCCCGACCCCGAATGGCGTCGTTGATTTCGGCGGTGGGGCCGTCCAGGCTGAAACTGAAAACATCCACATCCGCCGGTGTCACGCGCTCCAGAATGTTGTTGAACAGGTAGCCGTTGGTATCGATGGTAACGGACGCATATCCCAGGTTTCGGGCCGCCTTGACCGCATCGGCCAGATCAGGATGCAGAGTGGGCTCGCCGCCCAGAAAAACAAGGTTGGCGGTCGGGCTGCGCTGAATGAAAACCGCCAGCCAGCGCCGAATCTGATCAATGGTCAATCTTTGAGCGCCATGCTGGGCCGGATTGATGTAACAGTGACGGCACGACAGGTTGCACCGGGTCAGGATATGGAAAAAAACATTGGCCGTATCTTTGGCAAAGGCAACGGTTTTGACCATCAGAAGTTTTCAATATGGCGCTTATGGGCCGGCCGCTTGGCTTTGCTGGGAGCGGGAGGCTTGGTCGGAATTGTTCGTTTGGCATCCCGTTTGGCGCGCACCAGCTCTTCGTTGGTCAATCTCAGGCGCGCGGTCATGTATTCGGCAAAAATCCGATAGAGCAACAAAAGAAAATCCAGCCGCTCATCTTTTTCCTCCGACGAGGTCAGGCGGTTTCCGGCGGATGTGTCCACGGCCAGACAGACCGTTTCCCCGACGGCATGAACCGACGCCGACCGGCTCTGATCGTCCACGATACGCATCTCCCCGAAGATTTCGCCTTTTTTGCTGATGTTGCTGATATCTTCGCCTTCCTTGGAAACGCGAATCTTACCGGAAAGCAGAAAATAGAGCCAGGGGTCCATGTCCCCCTCCTGGATAATCTGCTCCCCATCCTCGTATTGCCGTATTTTACTCAGGCGCAGCAATTTTCCCAGGTTGCGGGTTTCAAAATGCTTGAGCGCCTGGATGCTCATCAGGCGCTGGATGTTTTCAATGTTCTCTTTGAGATATTTAGACTCAATCATCGACAGCCTCCGCTCTGGTGCGAAAGATTGGCAGCCCTTCTATTCTATGGGGCGGCTTGCCCAAAAGGCAAGCTCAATTTTTGTGCGACCCCTTAATCGTTTCCGGCCTCAAGACAATTTTTGGACAACTGCTGATCAAAATCCACCGGATAACATCCGTCAAAGCACGCTTTGCAAAAATGTTTTTCCGGATTCCGCATGCCGGTGGCTTTGAGCAACCCCGCCAGGCTTAAATAGTGCAAAGAATCCAACCCCAGGAAACTCTCCAGCTCCTTGACGGTCATCCGCGCGGCGATCAGCTCGCCCTTGGTGGAAAAATCGATGCCGTAATGGCAGGGAAAACGATGGGGCGGTCCGGCCACACGCAGGTGAACCCGTCTGACCCCCAGCTCCCGCAAAGCACGCACGCGTGTCCTGGCGGTGGTGCCGCGGATGATGGAGTCTTCGATAATGATGATATCTTTGCCCCTGAGCAGCTCTTTGATGGGGTTGAGTTTCACGCGCACGCCGAAATCGCGCATGCTCTGGGTGGGTTGGATAAAGGTGCGCCCCACGTAATGGTTGCGGATCATCCCCAGTTCAAATGGAATTCCCGACGCTTCCGAGTACCCCAAGGCCGCATAGGTTCCCGAATCGGGAAAGGGCATCACCAGATCGGCCGTCACCGGGGCCTCCTCGGCCAGGCGCCGGCCGTGGGCCTTGCGAATCTCATACACATTGCGGCCCAGGAAGGTGCTGTCCGGCCGTGCAAAATAGATGAACTCGAAAATGCAGAAGGAACTTCTGCCGGCATTGGGCATATGAAGGCTGCGCGGGCCGTTCTCATCGATAATCACAATCTCGCCGGGGTCCAGCTCACGCACGAATTCCGCCTGAACCAGATCCAGGGCGCAGGTTTCGGAAGCCAGAACCCAGTGGCCGTTGAGCCTGCCCATGCACAGGGGCCGGAATCCATTGGGATCGCGGATACCGATCACCTCTCCCCGGCTGGTCAACAACACCATGGAGAAAGCGCCCTTGATACGCGAAGCGGCTTCCAGCAAGGCGTTTTCAAATCCCCGTTTCAGATTGCGCACAAAAAGGTGCAGGAAAACCTCGCTGTCCATGGTGGACTGAAAAATCGACCCCTGATCCTCCAA
This sequence comes from Desulfosarcinaceae bacterium, assembly GCA_041557055.1. Classification (GTDB taxonomy): domain Bacteria; phylum Desulfobacterota; class Desulfobacteria; order Desulfobacterales; family Desulfosarcinaceae; genus JARRKU01. The sequence goes on along the minus strand of JBFFHG010000091.1, from coordinate 5,519 downwards.
CTCGGCTTTGAGCTGATGGGCGTTGACCAGATTGCCGTTATGGCCCACGGCGTAAGACTTTTGCCCGTAGCGAATCACAAAGGGCTGGGCATTGGTCAGAATGGAGCTGCCCGTAGTGGAGTAACGCACGTGCCCGATGGCGCTGTTACCCCTGAGATCGCCAAGCTGCTCCATGGTAAAGACATCCGAGACAAGGCCCATGGCCTTGTAATTGGTCAGGACATCGTTCTCGGCGGCGGCGATACCGGCGCTCTCCTGCCCCCTGTGCTGCAACGCATATAACCCGAAATAGCACAACTTGGCAGCCTCGGGGTGCCCGTAAACAGCAAAAATGCCGCAGGCTTCACGCGGGTGATCGTCATGGTCGGAATCATCGGCCGGAAAAGGGGTTGCATCCATGATAAAACATCGACTCCTCAAAAACGAAAATTACAAAGGCCGGCATCACGTGCTTGGGGTGATGCAATCATTTTCCAGGCCCTTGGGCCTATCTCGAACTCAACCGGCTTTTTGCTGCGCAGAAACGCCGCTTGATTTCATCTTGTGATACGCCTGCAGGGACATGACTGTCAGATCCTTGGTTTTCAAAGCCGTCACAGCCTTGCTGACCGCCAGGGCACCGGCGATGGTGGTGACATAAGGAACGGCAAATTTCAAGGCCGCCCGACGGATCACATAACCGTCTTTATGGGCGCCGCTCCCTGCACCGGTGTTGATCACCAGATGGATCTCACCGTTTTTAATGGCGTCTTCCACGTGGGGACGGCCCTCTTCCAACTTATTGACATGCCGGGCGGCAATGTCTCGATCCTGCAGATATTTACAGGTACCTCCCGTGGCCAGGATGGTGAATCCCAGCTCAAAAAACTGACGCGCCGCCGGAACCACCCCGGCCTTGTCGGCATCGGTCACACTGATAAACACCGTGCCTTCAACAGGCAGTTTCTGGTTGGCCCCCAGTTGCGCCTTGGCATAGGCTGAACCGAAATCAGTACCCAGTCCCATCACTTCACCGGTGGATTTCATCTCCGGTCCCAACAGAGTATCCACCCCCGGAAAGCGGTCAAAGGGCAATACCGCCTCTTTCACCGATAAATAGGCCGGCACCACCTCGCGGGTAAACCCCAGGTCCGCCAAAGTACGGCCCAGCATAATCTTGGTGGCCAGCTTGGCCAGCGGCACCCCGGTGGCCTTGCTCACAAAGGGCACGGTCCGCGAAGCGCGCGGATTGACTTCGATCACATACAGCCGGCCCTCCTTGATGGCATATTGGACATTCATCAGGCCGATGACATTCAGCTCGGCCGCCATGGCCTTGGTTGCATTGGAAATCTCCGTTATCAGGCCCTGATCGATACTATAGGGCGGCAACACACAGGCCGAGTCGCCCGAGTGGACCCCGGCCGCCTCGATGTGCTCCATGATGCCGCCGATAACGGTGGTCCGGCCGTCGCAAATGGCATCCACATCCACCTCGACCGCGTTTTCCAGGAACTTGTCGATGAGCACCGGATGGCCCGGAGACGCCAGAATGGCCAATCGGGTGAAATTTTCCAGCTCGCTCTGGTTGTATACGATTCTCATGGCCCGGCCGCCCAGAACAAAGGAGGGCCGCACAATCACCGGATAGCCGATGGCCTCGGCCACCTTGGCGGCTTCATCGACCCCCATAGCCGTCCCGTTTTCCGGCTGCACCAGCCCGAGCTTTTTCAGCATGGCCTGAAAAAGCTCACGATCTTCGGCCCGGTCGATACTCTCGGGACGCGTGCCGATGATCGGCACCCCGGCCCGTGCCAGAAGGGTGGCCAGATTCAGGGGGGTCTGACCGCCGAACTGGACAATCACCCCGGACGGCTTCTCTTTCTCCACAATGTGCAGCACATCCTCTTTGGTCAGGGGCTCGAAATAGAGCTTGTCCGAGGTGTCGTAATCCGTGGATACCGTTTCCGGGTTGGAGTTGACCATAATGCTCTCCACCCCCTCCTCGGCCAGGGCGAACGAGGCGTGCACGCAACAATAATCGAACTCGATCCCCTGACCGATACGATTGGGGCCGCCCCCCAGGATCATGACCTTGCGTTGATCGGAAACCCGGGCTTCACACTCCGTTTCATAGGTGGAATAGTAATAGGGCGTGGCCGCCCGGAATTCGGCGGCGCAGGTATCCACCAGCTTGTAGACCGGGCGGATGCCCCGGGCCTTGCGATACTCGGCAATGCCATCAGCGTCCACCCCCAGCAGACGGGCCATCTGCATATCGGAAAATCCCCAGGATTTGGCCTGCCACAGGAGCTCGTCGGAAATGGTGAGGGTCTGCCCGGCAGCGCTGCCGGCCGGACTCAGGGCCGTCCCCTCCAGGCGCAACCGCTCTTCCAGATCGACGATCTGTTTGATCTGATGCAGGAACCAGGGGTCGATGGCGGTCAGTTGATAAATGGTATCGATGCTCATACCGGACTTCATGGCATAGCGGATATAAAAGATCCGCTGAGAGTTGGGTATGCTCAGCTTTTGTTCGATCTCTTCGGCGGTTGGCGGCGCGCCGTCGAATTCCGGGCGCCCCTTGCCGTCGGCGCCCAATCCATGCCGGCCGATCTCCAGGCCCCGCAACCCTTTTTGAAGGGCCTCTTTAAAGCTCCGCCCGATGGCCATGGTCTCACCCACCGACTTCATGGCGGTGGTGAGCAGATCAGGGGTTTCGGGAAATTTTTCAAATGTCCAGCGGGGGATTTTGACCACGCAATAGTCCAGGGTGGGCTCGAAAGAGGCCAGGGTTTCGCCGGTAATATCGTTGGCAATCTCATCCAGGGTGTAGCCCACCGCCAGTTTGGCGGCGATTTTGGCAATGGGAAACCCCGTGGCCTTGGAAGCCAGGGCGCTGGAGCGCGACACCCGGGGATTCATCTCCACCACAATCAATTCGCCGTTTTCGGGATTGACGGCGAACTGCACATTGGACCCGCCGGTATCCACACCGATTTCGCGCATGATGGCCAGGGAGGCGTTGCGCATCTCCTGGTACTCGCGGTCGGTCAGGGTCTGGGCCGGCGCCACGGTGATGCTGTCGCCGGTATGGACCCCCATGGGATCGAAATTCTCGATGGAGCAGATGATCACCACGTTGTCGTTGTGGTCGCGCATCACCTCCAGCTCATACTCTTTCCATCCCAGAACGGATTGCTCGATCATCACCTGATGAATCATGGAAGCATCCATCCCCGATTTGGCGGTAATCTCCAGGTCCTCGGGGTTGTAAGCCACACCGCCGCCGGTGCCCCCCAGGGTGAAGCTGGGCCGGATAATCACCGGGTAACCGATTTCAGCGGCCACTGCGCGGGCCTCTTCCATGGTTGTTGCAAATCCGCTTCGGGGTATTTTGAGCCCGATCTTCTCCATGGCGGCCCGGAACTGATCCCGGGCTTCTGCCTTCTGGATCGCCGGCAGCGAGGCGCCGATCAGCTCCACGCCGAATTTGTCCAGCACCCCCATTTCAGCGACCTTGACAGCGGTATTCAATCCGGTCTGGCCGCCCAAAGTGGGCAACAGGGCGTCGGGGCGCTCTTTTTCAATAATCCTGGCGACACATTCAGGGGTCACCGGCTCCACATAGGTGGCGTCGGCCGTCTCCGGATCGGTCATGATGGTGGCCGGATTGGAATTAACCAGGATAACGTGATAGCCCTCTTCTTTCAGGGCCTTGCACGCCTGGGTTCCCGAATAGTCGAATTCACAGGCCTGACCGATAATGATGGGGCCGGCACCGATGATCATAATTTTGCGAATATCGGTTCGTTTTGGCATAATTTCAAATCTGTGCGGTTACCGCAATGTATTGCATTGACGGCAATCTGTGCCGTAGTTCCAACCTGTTTTTATCCACTTACCCTAACACTGCCCGACCATTAAGGTTGGTCCGCCATCAACCGCCTGAACTCATCAAACAGATACCGTGCATCCTGGGGCCCCGGCGAGGCTTCGGGATGGTACTGGACCGCCAGCAGGGGGATCTCCTTATGCCGGAACCCCTCCAGGGTATCGTCGTTAAGATTGATGTGGGTGATCTCGATCTTACTCAGGTCCAGGGAGTGGGGCGCCACGGCAAAACCGTGATTCTGGGAGGTGATCTCCACTTTGCCGGTGATCAGGTTCTTGACCGGCTGGTTGGCGCCGCGGTGGCCGAACTTCAGCTTGTAGGTCTTACCGCCCAGGGCCAACCCCAGAATCTGGTGCCCCAGACAGATACCAAACATGGGCCTGTAGCCCAGCAATGCTTTGGCCGTCGCGATACCATAGCCGACCGGCTCCGGGTCTCCCGGCCCGTTGGACAGAAAGATGCCGTTGGGCTCCATCCGTTTGATGGTTTGCGCATCGGTAAAAGCCGGAACCACCACCACTTCAATATTCTGCCGGGCCAGGCACCGCAGGATATTGTATTTAATACCGAAATCAACGGCCACAACCGAAAGCCGGCTTCCCCGCGCCAGCCAGATATTGCGGTCCAGGGGCGTTTGCGCCGTATCGATAGGATCGGGGCCGTTGTCGACCCAGCGGTAGGGTCGGTCGGATGTCACCGTTTTGGCCAGATCCAGTCCGGCCATGCTGGGCAGGGCCCGGGCCTTGCAAACCAATGCCGCAGGGTCCGGCTCCAGGGTTGAAATCATACCGCGCATGGCACCGGTATTGCGGATGTGACGGGTCAGCGCCCGGGTATCCAGGGAATCCACCCCCAAAATATTATACTGGCGCAGATAGTCCCCCAGGGTCGCCGTGGAGCGAAAATTGCTCGGCAAGGGCTGGTATTCCCTTAGCAGAAAGGCGGCAACCTGAACCTGACGCGATTCCACGTCCTCGAGATTGACACCGTAGTTTCCGATCAGAGGGTAGGTCATGGTGACCAACTGACCGCTGTATGAGGGATCGGTGAGCACCTCCTGGTAACCGCTCATGGCGGTGTTGAATACCACCTCACCGCCCACTTCGCCGGGGCCGGTAAAGGAGCGGCACCCAAAGGTGCGTCCATCTTCAAGGGCCAATAGTGCTTTCATGCTTATCAATTTCAAACCCGATCGGTATCCGTCAGCCATGCCCATGGCGTTTCGCAGACCCCGTTGGCATAGCTGTCAATTTTTTGCGAGCACCCATACCTTATATGCCGTATTTAAATCAACCTATTTAATCCGGTTTAATCCAAGGGTGCGTTCTCGATTAAATTCCAGATGCCGCACGGGCAGGCGCCGGCGCAAAATCCGCATCCGATGCAGCGCTCGGCATCCACCACATATTCAAACGCATTGCCCTCTTTCTCCAGGCGGCTGATGGCCGCTTCGGGGCACATGGCCACACAGATGCCGCAATCGCGGCACTGGCCGCAGGAGGCGCACTGGCTGCCGCAATGATCCATATCCTCATATTCAACAATGCGCGGGTCAAAATACGCCACGCTGACACGATTGATATCCATAACCCTGCGCGGATCGGCCGCCGGCCGTTTGCCCGAGGCGATGGCATCAATGGTCCGG
>JBFFHG010000090.1:0-8496 GCA_041557055.1 Desulfosarcinaceae bacterium | reverse complement strand
ATCGTTGGTTGGTCCCAGGGGCAACGCGTCGATTCGTCTTTGCGGCAATTGGCTGAAGCGCATGAGAATCTTTGCGCCCCAACCATTCGAATCAGGGCTGGATGAATTTTAAAAGCCGTTTCAGGAATCTGAAATAGTGATCAAGGTTCTGATGGGTATCGTATACCCACAAACAGTAGGTTTTTTCAAATTCCACACCGGCCTGTCGGGCGGCTTCCCGTGGGTAGAACAGTACGGGGATTTCAGCCAACTCCAGGTAGCTGGACACATGTGCAATGGTGTTTTGAATCACTTCATGGGTCAAATGCATGCCGTTGGTGACGAAAAATTGAACCGAGTTGGTCAGGTCCGACATGTTCAGCCCCATATCGGCGACGTTGATCACGACGATGGCGCACAATTTGTCGCGGTGGTTGAGTGCGAAAACGTGTCGATCGCGTTTCAAGCCGATATTGCGGTAGGCGGCTATCAATTCGCTGCAATCCATTTGATCGGGATGCAGATGAAGTCCCCTTAACATGAGGCCGCCGGAGTGATTCTCGTAAAACGTCTGCAGGTCGAGCAGATCTTCTTCAATCGCCGGAACAAGCTGCCAGTTTCCGCTCAATTCAGCATGTTTTTCGGAAGTATCCTGAGTGTAGTGAAAGTAAGCGAAGTTGTCTATTGAGCAGATTTGGGGGTTTCGAATATTGCGGGCCGTGCCCCCGAAAACATGATTGGGGAACTTGTTGTCGGGCCGGTAGTAGCAGAAAACATAATCCATCTTCATGGAATAGAGGCGATGAGAGTCGTTGATAAACCGGCTTACCTGGTTCAATACCATCAGGCCGCCGCGGTTATTTGAGCTTCGCACGGCCGCATGGTGATGGATCATCCAGGCATTCTCGTAAAATCGGATCATGGCCATATGCGCCAGAATGCGTCCGTTTTCCTGGTAGAGAAAATGGCTGGCGACGCTGGGGCTCAGATGGTAAAGTTTTTCGTAGGTGCTTTTGATTTTGTCTTTGTTGTTGCGGATGAACTCGTATTTTTGCGGGTAGATAAATCCGGTTTCGAAAAAAAAATCCCATAGGGAATCCATGTCGACCTTATTGCACAAATAGGCATGGGCGTCATTGGCCTGGTGCAGCAAGGCCAATAATTTTATATGGTCTTCAATGGCCATATTGAGGATGGCGATTCCGCATCGCAGAATGGTTCCTTCGGGACCTTTGCGCTGGGTCTTGCTGTAAACCACCTGGGCAATGCAGCGAACGGATGAACCGTCGCTGAAGCTCAGGGCCAGATCGGGAATGATCAATCCCGGCAACAGCACGGCCAGGCGATCTTCTTCTTCAACGGAAAAACCTGAACCCGAGATGTCGATGACTTTCAGGTTTATGGTTTTTGGAAACAACGGATGGGTGAAGACGGCATCCAGTGATGGACTGAGTTTCTGGCGCGTGCTGCGAAATTTACGGGGAATGAAACGGCGGATCTGGCGATGGACCGGCTCAAGGATAAAATGGCGCTGGTGAAAACCATGGTCGTGTTTGACAACCTTGCAGTCACCGGAGTAAAGCGTGTCCTCACCCCTGGTGAAGACGATGGTCACCGGCATCTCCGGATCGATCCAGCGATAGTTCTGGGGCGGTGTCGTCCGGATGGCAATGCGAAACTGAAAAGCGCCGTAGTCCACCAGTTCTCCATTGAACAAGGCGCCGTTTTGAAACATAAAAACAGTTATATCACGGCATTGGTAACGATGGATCTTGCGTTCACTGATCTCCCGGCATATCTCAGGCAATATGAAGATGACCTGCCGCTCGCTCATGCTTCTGAGCTCCGGGTGAACCTCGATCAACTGCTGCCCCTTGGGGATGAAAAGGCAGTTAAACTGATAAGATTCCAATAGTTGCTCGATATCAATGGCATCCACCCATTGACAGATCAGTCTCTGGTTCTGGCACGGCAATGGATAAGCGGCCAGGTTCAATACCCGTTGATATTTTTTGTGCTGGAAGACAACGGTGATATTGAGGTCTTGGAAATTTATGTGATTAATTTTATTGATGAGTTGCTTTAGACTAAGATTTTTTTGGGGTATCTTCTCTTGCTGGAGAGTCGGCGGCGGAGGCATTGCCGAATGAGCAATCTGGTCCTTTTCGATGCAACTGACCTCCGTGACAGGAGGAGACGGTGCAATTCGCGGTGCCCGTTCCATATTCAACCCCATCGTTAGTCATTCAGATTCGGATAAGGCATGACCGGCTACACCTACTCCAGTAACTGTGCAGGATCACATGCGGCCGACCTTGCATGAGTATAGCCATTTCAAAAAGAATATCATAATAGCCCGGACGAGGCAAGCCGATATTCACGATAAGAGACGCAACTAATTGAAGAATTCAGTTGCAGCCGCAGGCAGGTCGACCTGAATAACTTTGTCGGCAACGATTCTGGGCAGGAAACAGGGCCGATGTTATGGAGATATATAATGGTTGATGACAGCATCACATAGACCGGCGATGGTATAGTCCCTGGCGATGATGTCCACCTGAAAGCCCAATGATCGGGCTGTATCCGCAGTGATGGGGCCGATACAGGCGACCGTGACGCCCTGCATCAGCTCCGCTGCCTTGTCACCCTCCGGCAGCAGGGCCCTGAAATTGCGAACCGTTGATGAACTGGTGAAGGTTACCATGTCAATGGCCTCTTCTTCAAGTTCGGTCAAAAGCACCCGGCTTCCATCGGCAGCCTCAATAGTCTGGTACGCCACGACTTCATCAACCTCGGCGCCCATGCGTCGCATCTCTTCGGGAAGTACTGCTCTGGCCTCTTTGGCACGCGGCAACAGCACCTTTTGCCCATTTACGGCGACGCTGGAAAATGCTTCGACAACCGCTTCGGCCTGGTAGGTTTCAGGCATGATGTCCGTGTTGAGGCCGAATCGGCGCATGCGTTCGGCGGTGGCCGGACCGATGGCCGCCGTGCGCAAATGCCCCAGGCGGCGGGTATCCAGCCCCTGGTGAAAGAGTCGTTCAAAAAAATATTGTACGCCGTTGACGCTGGTAAAAATAAGCCAGTGGTATTGAGCCAGGTTGCCAATGGCCAGATCCAGAGCGTCCCAACTGTCCGGCGGCGACACTTCAATGGTCGGACATTGCACACATTCGCCCCCCAATGCGGTCAGTTTTTGAACCAAATCGCTGGCCTGGGCGCGGGCCCGGGTGACGACGATGCGCCTGCCCAGCAAGGGCCTTTTTTCAAACCATTTGAGGGTGTCGCGCAATGTCACCACTTTACCGATCACAATGACCGCCGGCGCCTTGATACCGGCCGCCCTGGCCTTTGCTTCAATATCTTCCAGGGTGCCGGTCACGGTCTTTTGCCGGGTGGTGGTTCCCCAGCGCACCAGGGCTGCAGGTGTGGACGCCGCCCGGCCGTGTTGACGCAACCGCCCAACGATATTGGGAAGGTTTTTAACCCCCATCAAAAAGACCAGGGTGCCGATTCCCTTGGCCAGGGCCGCCCAGTCGATATTGGACGCGTCTTTGGCCGGGTCCTCATGGCCGGTGATGAATGCCACGGTACTGGTGAATTGGCGATGGGTCAGGGGAATGCCGGCGTAGGCCGGGGCTGCGATGGCGGATGTAACGCCCGGAACGATTTCAAAGGAGATTCCGGCCCTGAACAACTCTTCAGCCTCTTCGCCGCCGCGGCCGAAAATAAACGGATCACCGCCCTTAAGCCTTGTGACGATCTTCCCATCTGCTGCTTTGGCCACAATAAGGGCGTTGATGCCGTCCTGGGAAAGGGTATGGTCGCCCCCTTTTTTGCCCACATAGACACACTCGCAACCGGGTCGGGCGTGGTTGAGCAGCGTTCTGGCGGCCAGATAGTCGTAGATCAGAACATCCGCCGAAGCGATACAGCGGATTCCTTTGGCGGTAATCAGCTCAGGGTCTCCGGGACCGGCTCCCACCAAATACACCATTCCTTTATTGCGTTTTTCCGGCATGATGCGCCAGCCTTTCCAAAATAGCCCCAGCCCCTTGAGTCAACAATTTTTCCGCCAGTTTGCGTCCTATGACAGGTGCCTGATCATAGGGGCCTGTTGCTTTAGCTTTGATCAAGCGACTGCCGTCCAGTTCGGCAACCAAGCCGGTCAATTCCAATTCTTCCTTGTCAAGGGTCGCATGGGCGGCAATGGGTACCTGGCAGCCGCCCTCCAGACGGTGCAGGAAGGCCCGCTCAGCAATCACCGCCAGATGGGTGGCGGGATGATCGAGACAGGTAATCACTTCAGAGGTGGGGGCGTCATTGGTACGGCTCTCAATGCAAAGAGCCCCCTGGCCCACGGCGGGCAGCATGGCGTCTGGCGACAGCGTTGATGTGATGTGATGATTCAGCCCCAGACGATTCAATCCGGCCGTGGCCAGAACAATGGCGTCCAGATCCCCGCAGGCCAGTTTTTTCAAGCGGGTGTCCAGATTGCCGCGCAACGGCAGAATATTCAAATCCGGGCGTTGGTAAAGCAATTGGGACGACCGGCGCAGGCTGCTGGTTCCCACCTGAGCCCCATGGGGCAAATCCGCCAGCAACATGTTGTCACGGCTGAGGAATGCATCAAACGGGTTTTCGCGTTCCGGAACGGCGCCGATACACAGGCCATGGGGAAGTTCCGCAGGCATATCCTTCATGCTGTGGACCGCCAGGTCGATGCCGCCGTTTATCAGGGCCTCTTCAATCTCTTTGACAAAGAGCCCTTTGCCGCCCACTTTGGCCAGCGGCACATCCAGAATCTTATCCCCTGTGGTTTTAATGATCACCAGTTCGGTGGCTGTTTCGGGCCACTGTTGTTCAATGGCCTTTTGCACCCATTCAGCCTGCCAAAGCGCCAACCGGCTGCCGCGGGTTCCGATGCGAACAGGATTTTTCATCAGTGCCCACAGCTCGAACAACTGGTGGCTTTGCAGCCGCTGCACGAGGAGGATGCGGCTGAACTGACGGTCTGACCGACCGCCCCTTTGGAGACAAACCCGCAGGTGGACATCAATTTGCAGACCCTGGTGCTGCCGCAATCGGGGCAACAAGGGGTTTCCTGGCCGAATACCAGGCACTCGAATTCCTGGCCGCAACCCTTACAGTGGTATTCGAAAATAGGCATATGTTTATACTCCTTACAGACCGTTGAATCGGCAGGTCAAAAATGCCGACCCTGCACTCAGACGATAATAAATCCGTTAAACTATAATGATTATCATCAAAAAAGCAAGGCTATTGATCAAGACCCCTGCAAGACGATTTTTGCACCGATTGCGTTCAGGACCCGGCCATGGGACAGCATGATATTTTCGACGCGCCCTGCCTCGTCTTTGATTGCAGGGATGACGCCGAGAAGCGGTTGTGGCAATGCATCCTGAACAAGCGGTACACCGCCATATGAAGAGAAAATGCCGCCTTACTGCATGGCGGATGTTTGGGATTGGAGGGGGGGCAATTTTAAAAGCATTCAAAAAACTATGGCGTTTTCTTTAGATGAAGCAAAATAAGGTAATTCAAATTACGTTACAGAGGATTTTAATGGTGATGGTCTGAATGATGTACCGTATTTTTCTACCCTTATGGTTTTGCGCGGGTCATGGGGCCGGGGGGGACGCCTGAAATGGACCGGATCGCCGCGACAATGATCTCTATCTCATCTTCAAGCAGGGTGCGCGGGTCCACAAGGTAGAGATCGTTTTCAATTCTGCCGATGATGGGCGTTTCATAACGGCGTAACATGTTTTCAATGCCGTTGGCTGAAAGACCGTCAATCCGGATCCCCACACAACACGAGGGCAGTTCCAGCAAGGGCAGGGCGCCGCCGCCGGCCCTGGAGGAAAGATCAAGCAATTGAACGCTGAGCCGGGGATGATTCATCTGCTCCAGGCTGTGTTTTAATTGATGCGCCCTTTGCTCGATCTCCGGTTTTTGCATCAACAGCATACGCATGGTGGGAATTCGCCGGACGGCTTCGGCCGGGTCGCGGTAGAGGTGCAGGGTGGCCTCAAGGGCCGCCAGGGTCAGTTTGTCGATGCGCAGGGCGCGGGTCAGCGGGTTTTGTTTGATGCGGTCGATGATGGCCTTTCGGCCGACAATGAGTCCGGCCTGAGGGCCTCCGAGCAATTTGTCGCCGCTGAAGGTCACCACATGGGCACCGGCCTGGACCGAAGCCTGCACCGTGGGTTCGGCCATCAGGCCGTGGGCGGCCAAATCGATGAAGTTGCCGCTGCCCAGATCTTCCATGACAGGCAGTTTGAAACGATCGCCCAGCGCCGCCAGATCCGCAAGGGGTACGGAAGCGGTAAATCCGATGATGTTATAGTTGCTGGTGTGAACTTTCAGAAGCAAACCGGTGTCGGAACCGACGGCGTTCTCATAATCGCGCAGGTGGGTGCGGTTGGTGGTTCCCACCTCTTTAAGCACGCCGCCGCTTCTGGCCATCACGTCAGGTATCCGGAAAGAGCCGCCGATCTCGACCAACTCGCCTCTGGAGATAATGACCTCTTTATCGCGGGCCAGAGTGTCGAGGCACAAGAGCACCGCACCTGCGTTGTTGTTGACCACCATGGCGGCTTGCGCACCGCTGAGTTCACACAGAATATCTTCCACTGTGCTGTATCGGGAGCCCCTGCGGCCGATGGCCAGATCGAATTCAAGATTGGCGTAATGAGCGGCTGTGGCGTTCATATGTTCAATGGCTTCAGCGGCCAGGCACGAGCGTCCCAGGTTGGTGTGGACCACCACGCCGGTGGCATTGACCACCCGTTTGAGGTTGAAGCTCTCAATGTCTGAAGCGCGTGCAATGGCCTGGTCCATCAATTTCTCTTCTGAAAGGCCCTGGTCCGTTATCCGGTCGGGATCGGCCAGAATGGCATGGCGCCGGGCTTCCAATATCTCCCGGATGGCTTTCAGGAGAACGGACTTGGCCATATGCCGGCCATGGGGATGCTTCAGGGCTTGGGATAAAATATGATCCACCCCGGGAAGCCGTCGTAACAAATTTTGCTGCCGTTCACTCACTTTCATTGTGGGCGTGGCCTCCTTTGGACAACCATTAAAGCTAAGCTTGTTCCGCCGATTGAAAAACGGCGGGCGGAATCATGTCCACCAGACCGGCGAAGTCATCACGGTCCAATCCCAGGAAGACCATGTGGTCGGACAGGGCATGGGTCTCCAACCGCTCGATCTCCAATCCGGAGTGAAAGCGCGAGATCAGCAGATCCGCCAGATAGACGATGGTGCATAATACGCCGTGCTCCGAGTTGTGGTCCGGTTGGTGGTGGTGCCGGACCGCTTCTGTCAAAGCGGGCGGGAAGGACCACTGGCGGGCCAGCAGCGTTCCCGTTTGCGTATGACTCATGCCCAGCAAGCGCTTTTCAATTGAGAGAATATCTTCTTTCTCATTGATGATCTCCCTGTAAAACAAGGGGTAGGCGGCCGTGACATATTGATCCAGAACCACCTTGCCGATATCGTGAAGCAAACCGGCGGTGTAAGCTTTGGCCGGCTCTTCACGACCGGTTTTGATAGCCAGTGCCTCTGCGATCTGGGCGCAGCCGAGGGAGTGGTGGTAAATCCCCCCCTTGCACAACGCATATCCCATGGCTGTCTGTTCATAATACCCTTGGATGGCCGCCGATAAGATGATCCTGACCAGAAGCTCCTGTCCCAGAAAGACGACGGCATGGTTCAGGGAGGAGATGGTCCGTTTGGCGCCGAACATGGCCGAGTTGGCCAGTTGCAGCATGCGTCCCGTGATTACCTGATCTTTGCGAATTTCGTTGGCGATGGCTTCGATATCGTATCTGTTTTGATCCACCAGCCGCAAAATTTTAAGGGCCACCTGGGGAATGGGTTTGAGTCGCTGCATGGCCGCTTTAATCTCTTTGCGGCCGGGAATATGAAGATCGGGGTTGGTGGAAAGCTTATCCTGGCCGGCCGGTTTGATGAGCATCTGGCCGGTCCGCATGTCCAGATTAAGACAACAGGTGAAAAATCCGCCTGTTTCAGATTGGATGATTCTTATGTTCTCGTTATCCAGGATCTTTTTGGCGGCCTCCACGGTCCGGCCTCCGATATCCAGGTCCAGATCCTGCTGGCGCAAGGGGCCCACCAAGGCACCGCCGGCGATGCCGGCGGACAGGCTTCCACGCTGCGCGCCGGCCGCCACAAGGGCCTGAATAAAAAGCGGCAAACCGGTGGTGGCGTATTTTTTCGGTTGGGAAGAGGTAACGGAAAAGGTCGCTTCGGGCAATAACAGATGGATAATGCCGCCCACGCCGCTTTTTTTGCAGTGCAGGGCGACACCGACGCAGGTTCCCAGAAAGGCCTGCAGGATGAGCGGTCGTTTGTCACTGACATGAAAGGTGCCTGCCGGCACGTGGTATCCGGGCAGGGGGGCTACCATTGAAAAACCCGAAGGGTTTTGGGGATCGATGTCATCTTGCGTCACACCTCTTTTGATCTGAT
>JBFFHG010000089.1:0-8624 GCA_041557055.1 Desulfosarcinaceae bacterium | reverse complement strand
GGTCATGCGGATCCGGCTGTGGTCGGGTTTGTGGGCGGCTATGAGCCGGTTTTGCTCGTCCCACTCAAAGGCGGTGGCCGGGCCGTCGCCCTGGCGGCGCTCGATCAGGTCGCCCGCGGCGTCGTAGGTGTGCACAATGTTGTTGCACCGCGCGCTGCGCAGGCCCCGGCCGGTATCGGGCAGGTGCTCGAGCAGGTCGCCGGCCGGGTCGTAGCCAAAGCCGGTGGCCACCTGACTGGCGGGGTTCAGCGATTCGATGATGCGCCCCATGGGGTCGTAACTGTATTGACGGGTGCCTTTGGCGCTGTCGTGTCTGGCGATCAGGTTGCCCGCGGCGTCGTAATCAAAGCGGCGCAGGATCTGTCCGTTGAGACTGTTGATGCTCTGGCCGGACGGACGGCCCGCTTCGTTGTAGTCCACGGTGCGTTGCAGAAAAGATGAAAAATGCTCGGCGCTGATCCGGCCCAGGTTGTCGCGCCCGATGGTCACGGGCTCATGGTCGTTGATTTGGATGGCGCTGACCGCGCCGGCCGGATCGTAGCTGTATTGCACCCGGTTGCCGTGGCTGGTGCTGCGCCCGGTGCGTCGGCCGTTGCGGTCGTAATCGTAGTGCACGATGAACTCGCCGCTTTTTTCGGCGATCAGGTTGCCCGCGGCGTCATGAAAACGCTCCACCTGCACGTCGGGCGATTGAAAGCCGATCAGGTTGCCTGCGGCGTCCCAGTTAAAACATTCGCGCTCTTCGCTTTCAAAGGTTTTGGTTTGCAACCGGCCGGCCGGATCATAGGTGTAGGTGATCACCCGTTGCAGCGGGTCCACGCTTTGGACCAACTGGCCGGCCGGATCGTAGCTGTAGCCGGTGCTCTGGCCGTGGTAGTCGCGCTGGCTGATGAGACGGCCGGCCGGGTCGTATTGGAACCAATGGCTCTGGCCCTTTTCATTGGTCACGCCGGTCAGGTTCTCTTCGCTGTCGTAGCTGTAGGCCACGCTGGTGCCGTCGGCGTTGATGCGTTTGACGATTTCGTTGAGCCCGCCGTATTCAAACCGGGTCTGCCCGCCGTTGGGATCGGTGTGCAGCACCAGGTTGTCTTCCGGGTCCCAGGCGAACTGCCGGCGGCCGCCCCAGGGGTGCGCCACCTCACAAAGCCTGGACTTGGCGTCATAGCCATAGGTTGTGGCCCTGCCGGCCGGATCGATGACCGCCGTGATGGCGCCGGACGCGTTGCGCTGGTAGCGTGTGGTGCGCTTCAGCGGGTCGGTCACGGCGCTGACCAGGCCGTGCTCGTCCCAGTCAAAGGCGGTGGTGTGGCCCAAAGGGTCGATGACCGCGGCCAGGTCCCCCTGGGCGCTGTAGCGGTATCGGGTGCGCCTGTCCAGCGGGTCGATTGTTTCGGTCAGCCGGCCCTGCGGGTCAAAGCGCTGCTCCCGGATTTTGCTGTTGGGATCGAGGATCTGCACGGGCCGGTGGTGTTCATCGTAGACAAAGGCGATCTGGTTATGGTCGGGCCCGGTGATCCGGAGCACGTTGCCGGCGTTGTCATAGTCGTATTCGGTGCTGCGGTCCAAAGGGTCGGTGACCCGGGTCACCCGGCCCACGTCATCGTAGTCGTAGCAGGTCCGGGCGCCGGTGGGGTCCTGCACCTTGAGCGGCAGGTTGTTGCTGTCGTAGAAAAAAACGGTCACATGGCCGGCCGGCGTGTCGGTCATCCGGGTGCAGCGCTCAAAGTCCGGGTACTCCAGATCGCAGGCATACAGCCCGTTGTCGCCATGGGTGTGAACGCACCGGCCCCTTGTATCGTAGCGGTAATAAAAGCTGAGTTTGTTTTTGTCCATGTGCCGGACAAGCCGGCCGTTTTCATAGTAAAACCGCTTTTGATGGCCCAGGGGGTCCACGGCCCCGGCAAGGGTGCTGTCCTGGTGGTAACGGTACTTGACCAGGGGCTTGTGGTTGTGCTGCATCTGCACGATGCGGCCGTGCTCGCTGTCGATTTGGATGCATTGGCCGCTGTCGTCGCAGATTTGGCTCAACGCCTGGTTCCGGCGCATAAAGCGCAGCCAATGGCCGTGGGGGTCGCTGATCCGGACCACAAGGGTGCAACCGGCGTCAAATTCGCGCTCAAAGTGATAGCGCAGACCGGATTTGAGGCGCACCCGCAAGTGTTCAGGGCCGTCGGCTTCCAGCACGGCGCCGTCGGCGACCTCCATAACGGGCGCGTTGTCCGGCAGGCCCGGGAACACGGCGGCTTTGGCCGTGCCGTCGTAAAAGGTCACCAGGCCGTGGGCGTCGATTTGCAGCCGGGCGTCGGCCGGGGTTTGCCAGCCGCGGCCCAGCACGCCCTCATAATCGCTCTGGGAGCCGTAGTGCCGGGTCCAGGTCAGGGGGATCCGCCCGGCCAGGGTAAAGTCGCTCTGGGTGAGCACCACTTCGCCGGTGACCGGGTTGACCGGGTCTTTGACGCAAAACCGGTTGGAGCGGCCGTTTTTCCGGGCGGCGGCGTTTTTGACGTTGGCGGCCAGGTTGCGGCTTTTCTCCTTGGCTTTGGCGATCAGGGTGACCGGGCGTTCAGCGGGCAGTTTGGGCCGGAAAACCCGGCTGGTTTTTCTGACGGTTGCGGCCATAAAGCCTGCGGCGCCCAGGGTGACCACTCCCAGTCCGGCGCCGATCACGCCGTCGGTAAGGGCCTGGCCGGTCATGGCCATGGGGTCCAGGCTGGCGCCGTCGGCCGTGGCCTGGGCGCACTGCTGGGCAACCGAGCCGGCCGTGCCCGATAAAAAGCCGGTGACCCCCATGCCGGCCAGGGTGCCCGAAGCCATGGCGGCTTCAACCGCGGCGCCCACACCGGCGCCCACAGCCCCGATGGCGCCGCCCAGCAGGGCGGCTTGGACGATTTTAAAGCCGTCCGTGCCGCTGCCGGACCGACGCTGGCCCAGGTACTCGACCCCGGCGCCGATGGCCGCCCCGATGGCCGCGCCGATCAAGATCGGGATGAAGATAAACTCTCCGGCCGGATCGATGTGGTTGATGGGATCAGCGTTGCAGTAAACATAAAAGTTGTCGCTGCCCCCTTGGAAAAACAGCGGGTCCATGGACAGGTAGCGCCCCAGTGCCGGATCATAGTAACGCGCCTGGTTGTAGTGCAACCCGGTCTCCGGATCACGGTACTGGCCTGCCAGGCGAAGGGGCTGGAACAGGTTTGCGCCTTTTTCAATATGGGCGTTGCCAAAGGCGTCGTACTCCGCTTGCCAGGCGGGCCGGCCGGCGGCGTCGGTCAAACACAGCACTTCATACCGGTGGCCAAAGGCGGCCCAAAAGGTGTGCCGGTTGCGCCGCAGGGCCATAAGCACCGGGGTGCCGGGAAAAAACAGGTAGTCGATCACAACGGCTTGATCCGAACCGGCCGCGTCCGGCAACTGGATTTCGTGGAGCAACTGGCTGCCGGCCCAGATAAAGCGGGTGCTGGTGCCGCCGTCCACTTGTTTGCCGACCCGCCGGCCAAAGGCGTCGTATTCATAGCGGCAGCGGCTGCCCTTGCCGGACCGGGCCGATGCCAAGCGGTTCAGGGCGCGGTAGTCATAGCGTGCGCCGCCGTGGGGGCTGCTTTTGCGGGTCAGGTTGCCCAGGGGGTCATATTCAAAGGGGCCGGCCGGGGCGGTCGTGATCCGGTCGGCGCCATCCAGGCTGTATCGGCCCTGGTTGTCGGCCAGCCGGTTGGCTTTGGCATCGATTTTAAAACTTTCATTGAGCCCGGCAATGGTGCTTTGGGCCTGCACCAGCCGCCCGGCGCAATCGTAGCTGTAGCTGGTTTGCTTTTCAGCGTCGCTGATCCGGGTGACCCGGTTGAGCCGGTCGCGGTGGTATGTTTTGTCAAAGATCGCCGCACCGCCGCCCGGGGCGCTCAGGCGCATTCCGGCCGGCAGGCCCTGGGCGGTGACGCGCTGATCCAGGCGGGTGCCGTTGGGGTAGGCGATGCCGGCCAGAGCACCGCCAGGCCCGTACTCGATGCCGATGGTGTCGCCCGACCAGTCGGTGATGGCGCACACCCGGTTTTCGCGGTCTGTTGCATACCCCAACTGCTGGCCAAAGGCGGTGGTGATGCCAATCAACTGGCCAACGGCGTTGCGCTGGTAACTGACCTTGCGGCCGCGAAAACACTCCGATTCGAGCAGGCCGCGGGCGTCGTAGCTCAGCTCCACGGTGCCGGCCGGGTTGGTCGCCCGGGTGATCCTGCCGTTTTCAACTTGAAATTGCGCCCGGGCGCCGTCAGTGTAGGCCACTTGCCAACTGCCGGTCCACCTGGTACTCGGCCACCTGCTGGTTGTCCACCAGAAACTTTTCCAGCGCGCCGGCGTCGGTGTAAGTAAAGTCAAAGGTGCGCCCGTTGGCAAAGCCGATGGTGTGCGGCGCGTGCAGCCCGTCATACTCAAACCGGGTCCGGTGCCCGTTGGCGTCGGTGTACCCGGTCAGGCGCTGATCAAAATCCAGCTCGAACCCGGTGCTGTGGCCGTTGCGGTCCTTATAACGGATCAGGTTGCCGCGGCTGTCGTGAACGGCCTGGGCCCGGGTGCCGTCCGGATAATCGATCTGTTTGAGATGATCCTTGTCGTCGTATTCAAAGACCCAGCTCTTTTGCCCGTTGTCCATGCGGATGGCGTAAATGAGGTTTTCGCCCGGCACGGGGTCCGGCCGGTTTTGCCTTTCCTGAATATCAATGTTGATGCGCCGGCCGGCCGGGTCGATGATTTGGGTTGGATTTTTACAGGTGCTCAGCTCATATTTGAAGATCCGTTTCTCGCCGGTGGTCACGGCAACGCCGTAACCGGTCTTTTTCAACCGCACATTGCCCCCGGCCTTGTCAAAAAGGGTCAGCGCATCCTCATCCGGCTCGGCTTTGACATCAAATCCAAGCGCCCGGTAGGCTTGCACGTGCTGTTTTAAAAGCCGTTTGTTCCACAGGGGTGAAAAAAGTGCCCGCTTTGCGGTTGCTATCTGTGCCGGATCAAGGTCACCGGCGCGCCCCCGGCCGCCTTCGGGTCTTTCAAACACCAGCGCCCGGCCCTGGGGATCTTCAATGACAAAACGCTTGACCGGACCGAAAAAGGCGCTGGCTTCCTGCGGGTTTAAACGGGGTAAAAAATCACCCAGGATCACCGGATCATAGAACCGGAAAAACACCTTGCGCCGGTTTTCTGCGTGAAGGTCAAAAAATGACCTGAAATGGACCAAAAGACCTTTGATGTCGGCATCGCTGGTAAAGAAAACACCCCAGCCGTTGCCCCAGCCCTTTTCCAAAATCCGCTCCCGGATACCGGGTTGGGTGTCCAGCCGCACCAGGTACGGGGCCACGTTGTCATTGGCCCAGGCGTTTTTGCCGCTGAACAGGGTGTGCTTTTCAACCCCGCGCCGGTTCAGTTCGCAAAGAATCTCATCGTCATCCATGGTGGCGGCCGTGGCGGCGCTGTCGAGCACGGCGTAGATCGCCGTGGCGGCATCGCTTTGCCGGCCGAGCATCTGCCAGGCGCAATGAGTGGTCATTTTTTCGTGTCCGCTGTCTGCTATCATGTCAGGTTGCTGTTATTGATCGCAATTGCACACAAAGGGGGCGTGGTTTTTGGCTGCCGCTTTAAAGCCGCCGGCTTGCGAATTGCCGATCAGCACACTGCCGCTGCCGGTGGTGACCCGGCCGATGCCGCCGCAATGGCTGGTCCTGTCGCCCTGGCGTGCCGCCGGGTATTTGTTGATAAGCGTGGTGGGCGCCCCTGCGGCGATGGTGTATGTGTTGGGCCCGCAACAGATCCCATGGATGCCCATGTCGCCTTTGCGCCCCACCGGGCGGCTGTTGCCGCCAACGTCGGGCGAACCCTGCACCACAGGGCCGGTGACGTTGTGCGGGCAGGCCACACAACCGTGTGCGTCTATGGGGCAGTTGGCTTTGTCGCCCAAACGGCATGCTCCGGGCATGGGGATACCTCCTTGATCAAATAAGTTGCCTTGCTTACGGTCTGAATGCGGTTGTCACCGGCGCTGTGCGTTTTGCACGCGCAAGGTTCGAGCGCCGCAGGGGGGATGAACCGTTTGAAACCGGCGGCGGTCGTTTTGAACAGGGGTGTTTCCGAGTATTCGATTCCGGGCCGATTGAACTCTCGCCGCCCGGGCTGCTTCAGGTTGCGCTTAAATGGGCGCTTGGTGAAACGTTCCTGACAAAGATGGGGCTATCAACCATGAAAGTGATGTTCTTGTCAAGTGTTTTTTTTCGGCGGGCCGGTGATATGATGGTTTGGACATCTGCCGTGGGGCGACATGCTTATTGTTCAACAGGTGGGACTTCAAGTTTGACGGTGAACCAGAATGTTGATCCCTTTTCCGGGACGCTGTCCACCCCGAGTTCGCCTCCCATCATTTGGGTGAGGTGTCTGGCGATGGTCAATCCGAGACCTGCGCCGCTATATTGCCGGGTAAAGGAGCCGTCTGCCTGGAAAAAAGAGGCAAAGATCCGGTCGGTTTGCTCCGGCGCTATGCCGATGCCGGTGTCTTTGACTGTGAAACGCAAGGTGCAATGGGTTTGATCGGCCCCCTGCAGAGCAATTTGCATAAAAATTCCGCCTTGATGAGAGAACTTGACGGCATTGTTTAATAAATTTTCAATGATTTGTGTCAGACGGTCTGAATCTCCCTTTAAATAAGCCGGAATTTTCGTATCTATGTCATACTTGAAGTCCAAACCTTTTTGATTGGCTTGTGCAAGGGTGGTTTGGGCAATATCCTTGATGGTCGCTGCAAGCTCAAAGTCCGCCGACGCCAGCTTGAGATTGCCTGTTTCGATTTTGGAGAAATCGAGAATGTCGTTGATCAGGCGCAGCAGCCCCTGGGCGCTGGTATTGATTGTGCGGGCAAAGTCCTGTTGCTCGGCGTTCATGGGGGTGTCCAAAAGGATGCCGGTCATTCCGATAATGCCGTTCATGGGGGTGCGCAGCTCATGGCTCATTTGGGTCAGAAACTGGGTTTTGGTCAGATTGGCTCTGTTGGCGGTCGAAAGGGCCGTTTCCAAAGCGAGCTGACTTTGTTTGAGTTGGGACATATCGATAAAATTGCTCAGCAGGTATTGCGGGCCTCCAAGTGAAAGGGGAATGACGGTTTTTAAAACAGAGTGCCGGCTTCCATCGATCCGGATCAGGACACGCTCCGACCTGTCAATGATTTCTCCCAGGTCGGTGACAGGGCAGCGTCCGGGTTCAGACGGGCAGATAAATCCGTGGCAAGTCCGGCCGACCACTTTGTCTCTATCTGCGCCGATCATTTCCAGGGCGCTTTGGTTGGCATCCACAATGGTATGGGTTGCGGGATCGATAATCACAATTCCGGCAATGGACCGGTCCACAATGGTTTGCATCCGCTGTTGGGACGCTCTCAATTCGGATTCGGTTCTTGTGCGTTTGCCGATTTCCGTTCTTAGATCCGCGTTTGTGGATATTAGCTTCGAGTTCAGCCGAATTAACGCCGCCGCGCTGATCAAACAGGCCATCAGGGTTATCCCGGTCGCCGCTATCCATGGTTTGTGCCGGTGATATAGGGTCCCGAGGCCTTGGGGTGAATTGGGGTCGTAAGGGTTCGTTCCGACCTCCTGGGGGCCAGGGGAGGGCGCCCATCCGGCGGCTTTGACGGCTTTGGCCGCCGGATCATCGGCCTTCATTCGGAGTAAGGCGTCAACCACCTGATCGGATAACCGGACCGGTGTATCGGGTAATTTAACCAGGGGCCAATCCGGATGGTGTTGTTGATTGATAAGGGTGGCGATGGCTTTGATATGATATCGATGCTTCAACTCCAAATAGGTGGCGGAATTGGTAAGAATAAAGTCGACTTTGTTTTTATTCACAACTTGGGCAAGGGATGAAAACGCCAGTGGAATGACTTTAAACTTGCTGGCGGAGACCATGTGCGAAAGATAGTCCGCTGTGGGCCGCCATTTCTCTTCGCATTGGTTGAAGCCGCTTGTGGCCAGGACACCGATACGAATGGTGTCCTGATCTGATGCTGCAGCACCCCAGGGGGCGCAGAGGGGTAAAAGCATAAGTAACAGGCGGATTGTTTTATGGATTTTTCCGGACCTCATGGCTACCTTTTCTCCTGCAAAGATCAGCGGCATGATATTCTTAATGCCTGGAATTCGGATATCATTCTCTTGAGCAGTTAAAGGCCGGGGCAACTTGAGAGCAGTTTCAGGCGCTGTTCTTTTGGTGGTGTGTTTTTATTGATTTACAGGAATTATCGCACTGGATAACGGGAACTTTAGATAAATTCGTCCTGGTGCGGCAGATGACAGGGCGAGCCGTTGATAATGACCGTGCCGTCGGGCAGATCGGGCGCCATTCGGGTCTTGATTTCAGGCAGTTGGAATTCGCGGCCAAGGGATATGAAATTTTGGTTTTTATCGCCTTTGAGGCGCGATAAAATTTTCGGATGAACGGCTATTTCGATAGGCTGACCGCTTAAATTCTGATTTGAGATGTGTTTTTTCAGCACGGTGAGCCACAGGCCGGAATGAACCAGTTCACCAAAGGCTGGATGAAATGGGCCGGCCACCACGCCGGCGCCGGCGTTGAGATCTGCGGTGGGTTGCAGTCCC
>JBFFHG010000088.1:0-8679 GCA_041557055.1 Desulfosarcinaceae bacterium | reverse complement strand
TCGACGACCTGGAGGATCTGCCCTGGACCCGGGCCCTGCGCACCTGGCAGGCCCGCGTCATGCTGCTGCGAAGGGCCGTATCAGGGGAAGAAGACTGGCCGGACCTGTCCGATGCGGCGCTGGCCGCTGATCTGGAAACGTGGCTTGCGCCCTTTCTGGAAGGCATCACCAGCATCAGGGCGCTGGCGCGCCTGGACCTGGGGAACGCGCTGCACAGCCAATTGTCCTGGCGACAGCGGCAGCAGCTCGACACACTGGCCCCCACCCATATGGTGGTGCCCGCCGGCGCACGCCGGCCCATCGATTACAGCGCGGAAATACCGGTTCTGGCGGTGCGGATTCAGGAGATGTTCGGCGCCGCGGATACGCCCGCCATCGCCAACGGCCGTCTGCCGCTGCAACTGCACCTGCTCTCGCCGGCCGGCCGGCCCGCCCAGATCACCCAGGATCTGGCCGGATTCTGGCGCAACAGCTATCCGGCGGTCAAAAAGGAACTCAAGGGCCGCTATCCCAAGCACGCCTGGCCCGACGACCCCTTGAGCGCCCAGCCCACGGCAAGGAAGAGAAAGGACACAGCATAAATGAACATTGCGCCTCAAGCCGGTGATATGCATATGCGCGAAGCATCAAAGATGGATATCCCATTCATGGCGGCCCATCACAGAAAGATGTTCGAAGAGATTTGGGAAGAGAAAGGCCGGCAGATTGATCCGGCAAGCGCCCGTGAACTTGAAAATGCTTATACTCAAAAACTGGAAGCGGATCTGCAAAGCGGCACTTGCAGGGCCTGGGTGATTGAGGATCGGAAAACAGTTGTGTCGAGTGGCGCAATTACGGTTGTCTGTTTGGTCCCGGTTCCATCCGATTTATCATCCAAAGTGGCATACGTCCACAGCATGTACACCGAGAAGTCCCATAGAAACAGAAAATGTGCGCAACGAATCATTTATAATATGATAGCTTATTGTAAATCCGCTGGAATAAAGAGAATCCAGCTTCATGCCAGTGACGCGGGTCAGCCTGTATATCAAAAACTCGGTTTTCAACCGGCGCCGGATACAATGAGGTTGTTCATTGAACAATCCCTGTAGTTACATAAAAAAGATGGCCTGAAACAGAGCCGATCCCCAAGGGCACCCCGGGTAAATTACTCGGATGGCGCCTGAATTCGGCGCTTGTTCAATACCCGCAAGGGGCCAATATCTCTTCGCCATCTTTTTTATGCAACGATAGGGGCTATCTAAAATGTGGGCGATATATTCCACCAAGCATACGACAAGCCATCTCAATAAAGTCTTTTGGTTCAAGATCCGTTTTTTGAGATGGCTTGTATTCTTTAATGCCTTGGCAAACAGCTAATCTTTGTCACGCCACAACCTTGTAGCCTGCCGATTTCAAGGATGAACGCGTATAGGCAAAGAGCATCTCAACCGGTTCGTCAAATGGATTGTAAAACCAGTGCACTGCGCCTCGTGGCACGAACATCGTGGCCCCCTTGGCCATCTCAACTTCTGTTTCACCGAGTCCGCTCATCCCTTTTCCCGACAAGATGTAAATAACCTCCTCGGCATCGTTGTGGATGTGCTTCTTGTGTATGGAGGTTTTCGCCTCAAATTTGCAGTAGGCAAATGTTATATCCTCGGAGCCGACGGTGTCCTTGTCCACAAGTACAACCCTCTTCGCATTATCTAAATCCTTGATCGGTTCGTCTCTTCCACCGGTTGGTTCTATAAAATACTTCATTTCATTCTCCGTATTCAGATTGCACGGCTAACGGGAGAGGGGCGCGCAGCGGTCCGAATCCCTGTGAAGCCGGTTGTTTGCCCATTTATGGGAAATTTTATTTACCAACGATAACTAGGGCCCATCCAGAAATAGGCAAATTTAGTCGAAATCAAGGCGGATCCGAGTTTCAAACCGCAGGCATACGCCGGTATTGCGAGGATTTGCCCCCCCCCCGGATCCAACACCGAGATTGGGCCGAAAGACTTTTTTGAGACGGCTTGTAAAAGCAGGTCACCATCAAATGCCCATGCATTGCCAAAACGCCAATTAAAGCCTATGCCTGCTGAAAACCCGGTCTCTGTATCGTCGTCGCTCTCCAAAATGCCTTTTTTCTCAAGCACGGTATTTTTTGCGCAAACCCTTAACAAATCATTTCATCTTTGAGCTGGCCGTATACAATATGATCATAGTATTGATCATATACTTTTTCGGCATTGCGAATCGTTCCTTCATTTGTAAAACCAAGTCGTTCCGGAATAGCTCGACTTTTCGTATTGCCAACGGCACATCTGATTTCCACTTTTTGGATAGCCCAATTACTGAAACCAAGAGCAATAAGATCTTGAACCGCCCGCGTCATAATGCCTTTACCTGTGTATTCCTGGCCTAACCAATACCCGATATGCCCGATGCCATTGACATGATCCAGAAGATTATACCCTAGTACACCGGCAACTTTATCTTTGTAGAATATTGTCTGGTGCAGGGCCTCCCCTTTGCCGAATCGCTGCAGTTGAACCTCAAGGAACTGTTTGGTGTCACTTGCTTTTTGAATGGAATTCAGCCAGGGCAGCCACGCCTTGAGGTGGTCACGATTTTTGTCTGTAAGAGCAAATAATTCTTCGGCATATTGCGGTATGGATAACCCGATTTTTATATATGAATCCAATTGGCGATAAAACATAGGAATTGAATCATCCGGTCACTATTTACGTTAGGGGTTACAATCAAGCGGATACTTATTTCTGCACCGGCTTGATGATCACATCGATGCGCCGGTTGATTGCCCGGCCCTGAACGGTTTCATTGGAAGCCAGCGGCCGGGAAGAGCCGTAGCCTATTGCGGCGATCCTGTTTGCCGGCAAGGTGCCGTTATGGACAAAATACTGCTGTACCGACTCGGCCCGCTTTTGGGAGAGTTGCTGATTCAATAGCACCGAACCGGTACTGTCGGTATGGCCCTCGATCACCACATCGGGCTTGTCAAAAGTGTCGATGGCCTTTTGAACAGTGGTCAGCAAGGGGTAATTGTCCGGCACAATCACGGCCCGCCCCACGGGGAAGCGCATGGCTTTGAGCCGAATGACCAGCTCCCGGCCCTTTTTATAGACCTCGGCTTCATCATTTGAAAAATATCCCTGGACCTGATTGTACAGCTCATTGAATCGCTTTTCAGCCGCCAGCCGCTCCTTGTCGGCAACGATGCGCTCTTTGTCGACCCGCTCCTGATAGGTGCGCCCCTCCTGATCTGCGACGCGTTGCTTTAATTTTTTAATTTCAAGATTTCTGGCTTCGGCCATGCTATAGGCCGAGGCTTGGTTGCGCTCCAAGTCCGCAATGGCGTCCATGACGACCTTTTGCTGGGCATCAAAGGGCAGGTTACGGCTATCGGGCGCCTTGAGCCGGGTAAGGGTTTGAGCAAAGTAGTTTTCCATTTTCAAGACGATATCTTCAGGTGTCGCACGGTCGAATTGGACGCTGGTCTGAGCGATTTGGTTCATTCGCTGAACGTAGAACCCGGCTTGCCGCACGGCTTGGGCAATCTTGTCGCCGGCGTATCGATCCCTGGTGATCACGGCGTCGGCGTCAGCCAGTTTGCTTTTGGCAATCAGAAAGCTTTTGGGTGCCGCCCGGTCCATTTTTTGGGACTGGGCCGTGGTCATCAGGCGGCGCACATCACCCAGGGCGGCATCCTTGATGGCCCGCAGCTCCAGGGCCCGGTAAGCATCATTGACCGCCTTTTTTTTGTTGTGAACATATCCAGAATCCTCATCTTCGATGGCTCTGGTGAGTTTCAGGAAATCAACTTCCAGTTTTGCAAAGTCCTTCTCATATTGATCAGCGCCTGCCGCCTGGGCCGCATCCCGGCTCTCGATCACCTCGGCCAGGGCGTTTCTGGATTTGTCCGCAAACAACCGCGCCTGCCGCAACTGCGCCTGGCCGGCGGCAATATTCTCCAAAATGGCGGAGAGCTGGGTGCCTTTGTCGATTCCGGCCCTGGCTTTTTCATACGAGGATTGGGCCAGGGCAAACCAGGTGGGGGAAAACAGGTCGGCCCGACGCGCCTGGGCAGCCGAGATGTCCTGTCCCAGTTTTTCCATCAACGCAGTGGGGTTCTCCGTCCTGGCGATGGGGTCGACTTTGAGCGGCGGGCCGCTGCAACCGACCAGAAAAAGGATACCAACCAAAATGCCGACGATACGTTTTCCAGATTGCTTGCGCATTGTTCCGAACCCTCTTTTGTAATTAAGCATAAAGATTGTAATAATCAAAAAAGCCCGACCGGTCCGGGGTGTTCGGACTCAATCACCGTGGCTTGGGAACAACAAATGGCGCAGCCAGCCGAAAATGGTGTTGCCCTTCAGGACCGCCTGCTCCCACTGGATGAACTGCCGGGCCAGCCCGGCCGAATCCCCGTACCAATTGCGTCGGGTGGTAAATGATTCGTTGGGATCAAGGTGTTTGACCACCACGGCCGGATTGCCGGCGGCGATACAGTTGTCCGGAATAGGGTTCACAACGATGGCGCCTGCGCCGACAATACTGTTTTCGCCGATGGTGACCCCTTTGCAAACAATGGCGCTGTCGCCGATCCAGACATTCTTTTTGAGATGAACCGGCTCGGCCCGTCCGAAGGAGATCCGGTCATAGACACCGTGCCAATCCGCATCGGTAATATAGACGCCGTTGGCCAGCATGCAGTTCTCTTCGATTGTAATGCCCACAGCCGAGCTGATGCGCACTCCCGGGCAGATCAGGTTATAATCGCCAAGGGTGATACCGCCCTGGCCCGGCTTTTCCGGCCAGACCGAAAGGCGGACTTTTTTATCCGATGTGGCGATAACCGTAGCGAAATTGCCGATTCTGATAGGGCCGCCGAACAGCTCCACATGCCAGGGCCGCATAAACGCAAACCCTTTGCCGAGATACTCCAGTTGAGGTCGCAGGAAATGGTTGGCGTGGAATTTCTGAAACTTGAGCCAAGCCTTTTTAACGACATAAGGGCGGTGGTCTTTGAGCATAAAAGAGCCTAAATATCCATTCCATCCCAATAGTTGTGACTGAACATGTTGCCTGCCGGGGTCAGGTCGTAAAGGGCATCGGCGGCCATCAGCACCACGGCATTGGTCCAGGTGATCTTCTCTTCGGGCCACAGCACCATATTGGGAAAGGTAAAGCCGCACCAGAAGGTCCGATCTTCGAAGGTGTGATCACAAATCCAACTAAAAACGATACGGGCCAGCAGATAGTTACCCATGGCGGCCAGGGCGATAACCAGTTCGCTGGACTCGGCGATGGTTATCCAGGGTTGGTCTGAGACGCACCTGACCCCCATGTTCTGAATCACAAACTTCTTCCAATATTTGTCCATGCGCGCCTGGGCGGCAGACCCTGTGATGGTGCCGCATAGAACAGGATAAAACCAATCCATGGAGAACCGGGATTTTGTCATATTGAAATGCTGGGGTTTGTTGGCGATACAATCCTGCAACCGCACCATGGCCTCCCGCCAACGGGGCTGCGGTTGCCCCATCAATTGTCCCAGAACCAAAGCGCATTTCAGACTGAAGCAAATGGAGCTGCAACCGGTGAGCAGGGCCATGGGGTCAGCCCGCCCTTCAGGATTGACCGCCCAATAAATCTCCCCCCCTGCGGCTTGCAGGCCCAACACGAACCCAACGGCCGCCCGGACCGTCGGCCACATGCGGCGTACAAAGTCCAGATCGCCGGTGATCAGATAATAATGGTAAAGCCCCACCGCAATATAAGCGGCGTGGTTGCTCTCGCGGGTGCGGTCCAGAATGCCCTCCCCGCCATATGCGGCGTACCAGCTTCCGTCGCCCAATTGTTCGGCCTGCAGCCATTCAAATGCCCTGCGGGACAAGCCGGGCAGACCGCCGACAGTTAATCCCATGGCCGCTTCCACATGATCCCAGGGATCGGTCTTCTCTCCCGGGGACCAGGGAATCCGGCCGTCCGGCAATTGAGTGCGGGCAATCAGTTCCGCCAGCACCGGCACCTGGACGGACAACTCCCGCTTTTGAACGATGAATGGAAAATGTGAGGTCAATCCCAACTCCGGAGAATACTAATAATTTGATTTTATTAATTTATTGATGGCCACAAAGCGCCCTCCGCCCTGTTTTTAGCGCATCTGCCAAGTTTTAATACTGTTCCCACCTCTTTGGCGCAAGCACTATTTCCATATACCGGTATTACTTTCTGTATTCATTAAAATTTTTATAAACTGAACCACAGGACGCCCAATCCGGCAACACCTTGACAAGAATCGGGGATGCCTCTATTTTATCCATCGAATTTGAGCGCACATTGCCTGCGACATCTTATTTGATCCAATGTTTGCAATCCAAACCGAATATGGGGGATTAACGAACCGTGGAAGAGCTAACCCGCCAAATCGAACAGCAACACACCATGGTGAGCCGCATTCGCGGCGAAATCGGAAAGGTGCTCATCGGCCAGCAGGAGCTTATCGACGGACTGCTCATGGGCCTTTTCACAAAAGGACACATTCTCATCGAGGGTGTTCCTGGTCTGGCCAAGACCAGTGCGGTCAAAGCCCTGGCCGATACGGTGCAGGCCGACTTCAAACGGATTCAATTCACACCGGACCTGTTGCCGGCCGATCTCATCGGCACTGAGGTGTATCGGCCCAAAACCGGTGACTTTGTGATAAAAAAAGGACCTATTTTCAACAACATCATACTGGCCGACGAAATCAACCGCGCCCCTTCCAAAGTCCAGTCCGCCCTGCTGGAGGCCATGCAGGAGCGCCAGGTGACCATTGGCGAGACCACCTTTGCCCTTGACGATCCCTTTCTGGTGCTGGCCACCCAGAATCCCATTGAGCAGGAGGGCACCTATCCCCTGCCCGAAGCCCAGGTGGACCGCTTCATGTTCAAACTGGTCATCGATTATCCGGATAAGGCCGAAGAGAAACAGATCATGCAACGGGTGGGTTTCGAGGCGCCCGCCAAAGTGACCGCCGTGCTGGCCCCCGAAGAGTTGAACACGATTTACGGGCTCATCAACACCATCTATATGGATGATAAACTGCGCGATTACATTGTGGACCTGGTCTTTGCCACCCGTAACCCATCGGATTACGGTATTGACATGGCCGGTTACATTCAATACGGCGCTTCGCCCCGGGCCACGATCTTTTTAAGTCTGGCCGCCCGGGCGTATGCCTTTCTGCAGGGCAGGGCCTACGTCACAC
The DNA here is from genome assembly GCA_041557055.1 of Desulfosarcinaceae bacterium. Classification (GTDB taxonomy): domain Bacteria; phylum Desulfobacterota; class Desulfobacteria; order Desulfobacterales; family Desulfosarcinaceae; genus JARRKU01. The sequence goes on along the minus strand of JBFFHG010000088.1, from coordinate 1,433 downwards.
CCCAGGACGTCAAATCCATAGCGCCTTGGGTGCTGCGCCACCGCATCATCCCGACATATGAGGCCGAAGCCGAAGACATCACCACCGATCAGATTATCAGCCGCATCTTTGATTCGGTACCGGTGCCCTGATCGGGGATTCGTCAAATCGGAAACGATTTAACCATTTAACGATTCGACAATTTGACCAAAACGCCATGGTACCTGCGGAAATCATCAAAAAAATCAAAAAAGTCCATATCCGAACGGGGCGGACGGTGAATACCCTGATGGCCGGTCAGTACAAATCGGTCTTTCGCGGCACCGGCATGGAGTTCGAGGAGGTCCGCGAGTATGCGCCGGGCGACGATGTCAAAAGCATCGACTGGAAAGTCTCGGCCCGCCTGGGCAAACCCTTTGTCAAACGCTACCGCGAAGAGCGCGAACTGGTTGTCATGCTGTTGGTTGACCTGAGCGCCTCGGGCCGCTTCGGCACCCTTGAGAGCAGCAAGCAGGAGACCGCTGCGGAAACAGCCGCCATCCTGGCTTTCAATGCCGTCCGCAACAATGATAAAGTCGGCGCAATCCTCTTCACCGATCAGGTGGAGCGGTATATTCCGCCCCAGAAAGGCAGCGGCCATGTCTGGCGGGTGATCAAGGAGGTTTTTGCCTATCAGCCCCGGCATACCGGCACCGACCTCTCCGAGGCTGTGGGTTTTTTGGGACGGGTCTGCCGCAAACGCTCAACGGCGTTTGTCATTTCCGACTTTATCCTGCCCAACGGCGGCGAGGTGGTGGACCGCCAGATGCGATCAACAGCCCGCAAGCACGAACTGATCAATATCCTGGTCAGCGATCCGGGTGAGTTCAAGCTTCCGGAGGGCGGCATTGTGACGGTCAGAGATCTGGAAAACCATGGCTGGATTGAATTGGATGCTTTTCACGCCAAAACCCGCAAGGCTTATGAGCAGCGTCAGCGGCAAGCCTATGAGCGCATCCGCAGCGCATTCAAAGCCGCCGACCTGGACTGCATCGAGATCAGCACGGCAAGCTCGGCGGCCGATGCCCTGACCCGTTATTTTCGATACCGGGAACGGAAAAAAAGATAAATGATAAAGGCACTTATTTATAGCATCCCGGCCGCCTGGGGTGCGGCAGCGGCTCTGGCGGCCGAGCCGGAACCCGACAGCATGCAGCTTCCGGCCGCCCCCATGGGCGGCGGCAACGGTCCGGCCATGACCGATATCCATGACATCAAGCCGGCCCTGGCCATGGGGCCCGACCTGCAATGGCTCTATTGGGCATTGGCCATACTGGTCCTGTCGGTGCTGGCGGTTGCAGCCTGGCGGTTGTGGCGAAAACGCAGGAAACCGCAGGCAGGGCAAATGACGCCGCCGCCCATGCCACCGGATGCGGAAGCCTATCAGATGCTGGATATCCTGGCTGCTGACGGAG
>JBFFHG010000087.1:0-8711 GCA_041557055.1 Desulfosarcinaceae bacterium | reverse complement strand
GGCGTTTTTCTATGGGGCTTTGGCAGAAGAAAAGCCGGCGGCGTTGCCGCCCTTGACCTTGCAGTATCCCGATTTTGCCCTGTGGCAACAGGCGCGTCTCGACGGCAATGCCTTGTCCGCCGACCTGGCCTACTGGAAGAACAGGCTCGACCGGGCCCCCGCAACCATATCTTTACCAACGGACTATCGCCGTCCGGCGGTGCTCAGTCCAAATGGCGGCGCCCGGGTTTTTGAGATCGGCAGCCGTTTAAGCGCCCAACTGGCGGAATTGGCCTTAAATCGGGGCGCCAGCCTTTTCATGACCCTTTTGTCCGCTTTCGCCGTTCTTCTTCATCGTTACAGCGGACAGGAAGATCTGGTTATCGGGACCCCCATTGCCAACCGCAACCATAAATCCCTTGAACCGCTCATTGGATTTTTTGTCAATTCATTGGCCCTGCGCATTATGCTTTCCAACGACCCCGCATTTACGGATCTGTTGGAACAGGTGAAGCAGACTGCTCTGGATGCATACGCCCACCAGGATTTGCCTTTTGAAAAGTTGGTGGAAGAGATGCAGCCGGAACGCAAAATGGACCAGAATCCGCTGTTTCAGATACTGTTTGTTTTACAAAACGCCCCCATGGAAGCGTTGAAGCTTCCCGGACTCAGTGTGGCGCCCCAGGATGAATTCCATAACGGGACCGTGAAGTTCGACCTGGAATTGTACTTGTGGCAAACCCCTCAGGGACTTTGCGGTAAATTCGTATATCGCAGTGAACTGTTTCACCCGGATCGCATCTTGAGGATGATCGACCACTATCAAACCTTGCTGAAAGCAATTGTCGATCATCCTGAAACGGCTGTTTCCAGGTTGCCCGTGCTGACCGCCGCCGAAAAGCAAAAAGTGCTTATCGATTTCAATGCCGGATCGATTGACAGGCGTCGGGAGCAGCGCCATTGTCTGCACCATTGCATCGAAGACCAGGTTCGGCGGACCCCCGATGCCGTGGCCGTCCGCCACCGCCGGCAGCAGCTCACCTACCGTGAACTGAATGAGCGCGCCAATCGGCTGGCGCGTGGTTTGCGGCGGCAGGGCGTCGTTGCAGGAACCCTGGTCGGCATTTACACCCACCGCACGGTCGATGCCGTTGTTGGCTTGCTGGCCATATTAAAAGCAGGCGGTGCATACGTTCCCCTGGACCCGGCCTATCCTGAGAAGCGCTTGCAGCTTGTTTTGCAAGATGCGCCTATGGCTGCCATATTGACGCAGACCATCCTGATGGAGCGGCTGTCGTCCGCCACGCCGCCCTTGCTCGCATTGGACAAACCCGATGCGTATTCGGAAGGTGAAGAGAACAAGGACAATTTGTCCATTCCCATGACCCCGGAACATCTGGCCTATGTTCTGTTCACCTCCGGGTCCACCGGCCGTCCCAAAGGGGTGGCCATTGAACACCGCAATGCCGTGGCCTTCCTGGATTGGGCCCGGCAGGTTTTTACCGTGGATCAGATGAAGATGGTGCTGGCTTCCACTTCGTTGTGTTTCGATCTTTCAGTTTTTGAGTTGTTCGCCACATTGGATGCGGGCGGCGCTGTTGTGCTGACGGAGGATGTGCTGGAGCTGGCCCAGATGGCCGAAGATTGCCCGGTCACGCTGATCAATACGGTTCCGTCCGCCATCAACGAGCTTCTCAAGAGCGGCAATGTCCCCCCATCGGTCAATACGGTGAATCTGGCCGGCGAGCCGTTGAAACAAAAAACCGTCAATGCCCTGTATGCTCTGGGTACAGTCGAACGGGTATACAACCTTTACGGTCCGTCCGAGGACACCACTTATTCCACTTTTGCACTGATGTCGGCCGGTGAAAAGAGATCCATGACCATCGGCCGGCCTGTCGCCGGGTCCCGGGCCTATTTGCTGGACAGGCATCTTGTGCCGGCGCCCATCGGCGTGCCCGCAGAGATTTACATGGCCGGTCCGGGAATTGCGCGCGGCTATTTCAGCCGCCCCGATCTGACCGCCGCAAATTTCATACCCGATCCCTTCAGCAATACGCCCGGGGCGCGCCTGTACAAGACCGGCGACCTCGGCCTGTTTTTACCTGACGGCAACATACAATTCATGGGCAGGATCGACCACCAGGTGAAAATACGCGGATATCGCATTGAAATCGGTGAAATTGAAAGCGCCCTGGCAAAGCATCCCGGCGTACAGGAGAACCTGGTATTGGCCCGGGAGGATGACCCGGACAACAAGCATCTGGTCGCGTATGTCCAACCCAATCCGGAGCACAGTCTGAGCTGGACCAGCAACAGCCGGTCACAATCCGAACATCTCCAAGCCTGGCAGGCCATTTTCGAAGAGACCTATGACTCGGGCGATGGGGCGGACGATCTGGGGTTCAATATCAGCGGTTGGATCAGCAGTTATACCGGTCGGCCGATCCCGGGCGAACAGATGCAGGAGTGGGTGGATCACACCGTATCGGCCATTGGCGCCTTCAAGCCGCAAAATGTTTTGGAAATCGGCTGCGGCACCGGTTTGCTGCTGGGGCCGATTGCACGGGAGTGCAAGCGGTATGTGGGCACGGATTTTTCTCAAAAGGCGTTGGACAATGTCCGGCGCATGCTCTCCGGTATCCCGGAGCTGTGCAATGTCACGTTGCAGCGGCGCCGGGCGGATGATTTTTCCGGTTTTGAAAAAGAAGCTTTTGACACGGTTATTCTCAATTCCGTGGCGCAGTACTTTCCCAACATCGATTACCTGTGCGCGGTTCTGAAGGGGGCCCTGGCCGTACTTGAACCGGGGGGGAGCCTGTTTGTCGGAGACGTGCGCAACCTGGCGGCACTGAAGGCGTTTCACTGCTCCGTGCAGTTGCATCAGGCGCCCGACGAGCTTGCCGTGCCGCAACTGCTTCAGCGAATCAACACCCATATGGCCCAGGAGAGCGAGCTGGTTCTCGACCCCGGGTTTTTCAGGGAACTGCCACATGCCTGGAAGGATGTGGGGGATGTCCGGATTCTTTATAAAAAGTGCCGTTTTCAAAACGAATTGACCCGGTTCAGGTACGATGTCGTTTTGAAAAAGAGCCCCGCCGCAATTCTGGCAAGCCCGCTGCGGGAAGCCGACTGGCGTACCATGGCGCTTTGCGCGGATGAGGTCTATCGTATTCTCGCGGAGGAATCGCCGGATAGCCTTTGGGTTCGGCGAATTCCCAATGCAAACATGCAAAAGGAGATTTGTTTGGCCGAAATGCTCGCGGAGCCGGAGCGATTTACATCGGCCGGTCATTTGCGCCAGGCGTTGCAGCAAAAAGCGGACGAGGGCGTGGCGCCGTCTCTTTTTTGCACCCCCCGATACACCACCGCCCTGGGCTATGAAGCCAGCCTGTTGATGGCCGATGCCGGAGACTACGGCTGTTTTGATATCCTTTTTTCCAGAATCGGAGAGCCGGTGGCGACCGGTAACGCGCGCGCGCCGGAAAAAAAGAGTATCCGCAAGGGCAGCCCTTTGCATGAATATGCCAACAATCCCCTCATGGGCAAATACGCCAAAGACCTGGCGCCCTCGATCCAGGGGTTTCTGCACGCACGATTGCCGGACTACATGGTGCCGGATACATTTGTCATGATCGAGGCGTTTCCCCTGCTGCCCAATGGAAAGGTCGATCGCAAGGCGCTTCCCTCTCCCGATGCCGCCCGCAACAACCTGAGCCGTCGTTATGTGGCGCCGCGCACCGAGGCCGAATCGCTTCTTGCGGATCTGTGGAGCGATATTCTGGGGGTCGCGCCCGTGGGGATTCACGATAACTTTTTCGATTTGGGCGGCCACTCCCTTTTGGCCATGCGGGTTGTGGCCGGCATGCGCGATGCCTTTGGCATGAATCTTTCAGTGCGCCAGTTGTTTGAAACGCCCACCATTGATGAACTGGCCCGGTGCATTTCAGCCGCTCGTGATGAAAAGCAGGTATCCCTGAAGATACCGTCCGGTTTGCGAACCGACCCGCTGCCGCTCTCTTTCGCCCAGGAACGGATGTGGTTTTTGGATCGGTTTGAAGAGAACAGCACGGCGTATAACCTGCCTCTGGCCGTGCGGCTGGATGGCATCTGCCATGAAGATGCCCTGGAAAAAAGCCTCCGGGAAATTGTCGCCCGCCATGAAATCCTGCGAACCCGATTTGGCGTGATCGACGGCAAGCCGGCCCAGGTTATCGTTGATGACCGTTCCATAGAACTGGCGCGATTCGATTTTTGCGCCATGTCCGCTGCCGAACGCGCCGCAGCCGTCGAAGAAAAACTGGCTGCGGCGGCCCGGGATCCTTTTGATCTGCAAAACGGCCCCCTGATCAGAGCCTCTCTGTTGCGGCTCGAATCCCGGTCCCATCTGCTGATCGTCACCAAGCACCACATTGTTTCAGATGGGTGGTCCATCGGTATTTTCATTCGGGAACTTTCCGCTTTTTATACTTCGATGGTATCCGGCAGCAAGGTCGATCTTCCCCGGTTGACCGTTCAGTACGCCGATTATGCCATATGGCAGCGCAAGTGGCTCAGCAGCGAAAATCTTCAGGCGCTGACCGATTACTGGAAACAGAAACTGTCCGGCGCGCCGGTACTGCTGGAACTGCCTCTGGACCGGCCCCGGCCGCCGGTTCAAACCCATGCCGGCGCCGCCCTGCACTTTTCCCTGGGCCGGGACCTAACCGCCCGAATCAATGCGTTGAGCCGGAAATCGGGCGCCAGCCTTTTCATGACGCTGCTGTCCGTGTTTTCCCTGCTGTTAAGCCGGTATAGCCGTCAAACGGATATATTGATCGGCACACCCGTTGCCAATCGCTCCCAGCGGCAGATCGAGGGGTTGATCGGATGTTTCATCAACACCCTGGTGATGCGCATGGATCTTTCCGGCAATCCGACCTTTGCCGCTTTTGTCCGAAGGGTTCGCAAAACAGCGCTGGATGCCTTTGCCCATCAGGAGATGCCGTTTGAATTGCTTGTGGATGCGCTCGATGTCGAGCGCAGTTTCAGCAACACGCCGCTTTTTCAGGTGATGTTTGTACTTCAAAACAATACAACCGCGCCGCTTGAACTTCCGGGCCTTAACTGGACGCCGGTCGCCGTTGGGAGCCGTCAAGTCAAATTCGACCTCAACCTGGCCATGGAGGAGACCCCGGAAGGCCTTGCCGGCGCCTTTGAATACAATACGGATCTGTTTCGCGGTGATACCATCCGGCGGATGAAGGATCATTTTGTCACCCTTGCCGCCAGGTTGGCGGAGTCTCCGGATCTCAACGTGATGGACGTGGGGCTGATCTCGGCGGCCGAACATCACAGAATCATAAACGAGTGGAACGCCACCCGGGCCGTCTATCCGTCCGGGGGCTGTCTGCATCACCTTGTAACGGAGCAGGCCGGGCGCACCCCCGGTGAAACCGCCGTCACCTTCGGCGATCAAGCCCTGACCTACGAAGAATTGGAGCGCAGGGCCAACCGGCTGGCGCATTACCTGATGACTTTGGGGGTCACGGTGGAATCGCCGGTGGGCGTTTACATGGAGCGATCCCTTGAAATGGTGATCGCCCTTTTGGCAATACTCAAAGCCGGCGGCGCCTATGTACCCCTGGACCCGGATTATCCCGAACATCGTCTGGCCCATATCATCAAGGATTCGGCAGCGGCCGTGATCCTGACCAGCGGGAAAACCGCCCATGGGTGCCCGGATGCCCGGCAAATTTGCCTGGAAACAGCCCGGCCCCATATGTCAAAACTGCCGGATACGCCCCCGCCGGTGCCAATGAGGCCGGAGTGCCTGGCTTATATCATCTACACCTCCGGCTCCACCGGCCGGCCCAAAGGCGTTCCCAACACCCATGCCGGCATAGTCAACCGGCTTCTCTGGATGCAGTCAGCCTACGGATTGAAACCGGGTAGCGACCGTGTGCTGCAGAAGACGCCCTTTAGCTTCGACGTGTCGGTGTGGGAGTTCTTCTGGCCCTTAATCACCGGCGCGCGCCTGGTTGTCGCCGAGCCGGGCGGTCATCGCGACCCTGCCTATCTTGTCGATGAGATCCGCAAACGCAAGATCACCACGCTTCACTTTGTCCCGTCCATGTTGAATATTTTTCTGAACGAGCCCGGCGTCCGGTCCCCTGGCCATGTCAAACGGGTCATCTGCAGCGGGGAAGCCCTGACGGCCGATCATCTGCGCCAATATTATCAAGAATTGACCGGGGAGCTTCACAATTTGTACGGACCGACCGAAGCCGCCGTGGATGTTACCTTCTGGGCCTGCAGCCCAGGGGATTGCCGATCCGCGGTGCCCATCGGCCGTCCGGTTGCCAACACCCGGATTCATATCCTGGATGAGCGTTTGAATCCGGTGCCGCCCGGCATCCCCGGCGAGTTGCATATCGGCGGCATTCAGTTGGCGCGCGGGTATGTCAATCGACCCGGGCTGACGGCCCGCAAATTCATTCCCGATCCATATGCGGACACCCCCGGAGAGCGGCTGTATAAAACCGGGGATTTGGCCCGCTACCGGGCCGACGGCGCCATCGAATATTTGGGTCGTTTGGATTTTCAAGTTAAAATAAGGGGGTTGCGGATAGAGCTGGGTGAGATTGAAACCACCCTCCGGGGGTTCGAGGGCATCCGGGAGGCTGTGGCCCTGATTCACCGGGACCGGGCGGATGACCCCAAAATAACAGCCTATCTTGTTGGCGATGGGGGCGTCTCGCCGGATATCGATCCGTTGCGTCAATATCTGCGCCTGCATCTGCCCGATTATATGATTCCGGCGGCTTTTGTGGTTCTCGATGCCATGCCGTTGAACAACAGCGGCAAAGTGGACCGGCGCGCGTTGCCCCTGCCGGAACCAACCCATTTCCAAAGCAAAGCCGATTACCTGCCGCCCGGCACCGAGATGGAAAAAGTCGTTGCGGCCGTCTGGTCCGAGGTTCTGGGCATGGCGGTCCTCGGAATAAACGACAATTTTTTTGATCTGGGCGGTCACAGCCTGCTGGCCACGCAAGTCGCCTCGCGTTTGCGTGAAAAAGTCCGGGTCAAGGTGCCGGTGCGTAAGCTGTTCGAATATCCGACCATAGCGGAACTGGCTGAACACATCGCCTCGCATGCACCGCAAGACAACCCGGATGCCGATATCAAGCCGGTATCGCGGCCTGATCGCCTGCCGCTCTCATTTGCCCAGGAGCGGTTATGGTTCATGGACCAGATGTCGCCGGGCAATCCGTTTTACAACATGCCGGTTGCCTTGCGAATGGACGGCTGTCTGAATATCGGGGCCATGGAACGGGCGCTCAATGAGATTGTCGCCCGGCACGAGAGTCTGCGAACTGTTTTTGACACAGTGGCGGGCAGACCGGTTCAGATTATCAGGGATGACGTGCGGATTGCCCTGCCCATAGTGGATTTGAAGGCTGCTGATTCGGAGGCGGAACTCTTCCAGCGGGTGCGGCAGGAGGCAATATCATGCTTTGATCTGACCCGAGGCCCCCTGATTCGCTGCAGCTTGCTCAGGTTGGCGCCCACAGCCCACGTGATGATGATCACCCTTCACCACATCATCTCCGACGGGTGGTCCGGCGGTGTGTTTGTTCAGGAACTGGCGGCTCTTTACGAGGCCTTTGCGTCGGACAGGCCGTCGCCGCTTGAACCGCTGCCTGTTCAATACGCCGATTTCGCCATGTGGCAGCGCAACCGCCTATCCGGCGAACGGCTTGAAGCCCATCGCAAGTACTGGCTGCGTCAATTGGCGGGAATGGAGGTTTTGCGGCTGCCTGCGGATCGTCCGCGCCCCGCTGTTCAAACCTTTGCCGGCCGGGCGCGTCATCTGCACATCGATGCCGGGCGCCTGGCACAGTTGAAGCGCCTGGGGCGCCGACACGGCGCCAGCTTGTTCATGACGTTGATGGCCGCGTTTACCAGTTTGCTGTCGCGCTACAGCGGTCAAACCGATGTGGTGGTGGGCGCGCCCATCGCCAATCGGAACAACCGCAAAATCGAATCCCTTATCGGTTTTTTTGTCAATACGCTGGTGCTGCGGCTGAACTTGGCGGATAACCCCTCATTTATAACCCATCTGGGCAACACCTGTAAAACCACACTGGATGCTTATGCGCACCAGGATTTTCCCTTTGAACGGTTGGTGGAGGAGTTGCGGCCGGGCCGCGATTCTTCCACCAATCCGCTGGTTCAGGTTGTTTTTGCGCTTCAGAACGCCCCGATCGCTTCGCTCGAACTTCCGGACCTGACAATTTCAACACTGGCGGCGGCCCACCAGCGGGTCAGGTTCGATCTGGAGGTTCACGCCTGGGAAGACAACGACGCCCTGCGGGGGACATTTATCTACAATTCAGATCTGTTTGAACCTGAAACCATCGACCGCATGATTCAATCATTCACTGTGCTGCTGGGCGGCATCGCAGCCAATCCGAATCAACGGCACCTGGATTTGCCGTTGATGGAAAAGTCTCCGAAATCGCAACAGCCGTTCTCGACGCCGCATAACCTGGACGCTATGTCCGGTGACCAGGTGGATGCCCTGCTGGCGAAACTGCTAAAAGAGAAAACGTCAACCGCTTAATTTTTGCGCGAACCCCTGGCCGCAGCATCCCAACGCCCATACCCAGGCAAGGAAAAACAAATGGAATCGATGAAGAACTTGAGCGCAGAAGAAAAATTGGAGCTTCTGTCCCGGCTGTTGGCCGATC
>JBFFHG010000086.1:0-8747 GCA_041557055.1 Desulfosarcinaceae bacterium | reverse complement strand
GTCCTTGCGGTAGTCCACCAGCGTGATCGCCAGTCCGGGGCATATGGCCGCGCAGTTCAGGCATCCGGTACACGCTTTGGTTTTATCCCTGAAGGGCAGGCCGGTGATCCGGTCGTTTTGTGTATGGATCGCCCGGACCGGGCAGACCGATGTGCAGGGGTTGCAGGGCACTTCCTGAAAGCAATGAAAAACGGGAAACACCCCTTCCTGCTCTTGGGGTTCCCTGCGATCGAGCGGCTTGCCGGGCCGGGCCTTCAGGATGGTCGCCTTCTCGTGCCATTGGGGCGGGATTTCGCCCACCTCCAATCCTAAAGCGTGCGCAATTTTCAAACCTTCGATTTTGCCGGAGAACATGGCGGCTGACGCCTCGGCAATCTCCTGCGCATCGCCGGCTGAAAAGACATCCATACCCCACTCTTTTGCTTTGAGATAGAATTCATTGACTCGGGCCAGTCCGACCGCGATTAAAACCGTGTCCACTTCAAAATGCTTCTGCGTGCCCGGCTTGATCTTCCACGTTTCATCCAGGGCGGCGATGGTCACAGCCTCTACCCTCTCCTTGCCATGGGCGGCGACCACCGTATGGCCCGTAAAAATGGGAACGCCCAGCCGAACCAGCTTGTCGGCATGGACCTTATACCCGCCGACTTGCGGCAGGGCCTCGACGAGGGCCGCGACCTGCATGCCGGCCTGGATGGCATGGTAGCCGCCGATCAACCCCACATTGCCGCCGCCGATGATCAGAATGCGGCATGAAGATTTGACCAGGTCGCGGTTCACCAAGGTCTGGAAAGCTCCGGCGCCATAAACGCCGGGCAGGGTGTTGCCCGGAAAGGGAAGCATTTTTTCTCTGGCGCCGGCCGCCACCAGAAGTTTTTGGGGGCGGATCAAGCGGTATTGTCCATCTTTGACCACACCCACGACCCGATCGGAGAAAACACCGATCGCGGTTGTGTTCAGCCAGACCTGCACGGAGGGTTTGGAACGCAATTGCGCTTCCAGGATGGTCCCGATTTCAAAGCCGCGTGTGCCGGCATATGAATCTTGCACCGATCCGAAAAACTTGTGGGTCTGCAGAACCAGCTTGCCCCCCAGGCGGTCCTTGTCATCCACCACCAGGGTCGCAACGCCCAACTTGCCCAACTCAATGGCTGCGGAAAGGCCGGCCGGTCCGCCGCCGATGATCAATACATCGATATCGGTTTCGGCAGACGGCTCCCCGGTTATGACCGTGTCATCGGCCGGTAAATGCGGCCGGCCCTGCACGCTGCGGATGACCATTCGCTCGCGAAGCGGTGTCATGCAAGCTTTGACCGGCAGGCCGTCGGCGATGACAAGGCACTGCGAGCATTGGCCGTTCGCACAGAAAAGGCCCTGAGGGCTGTGGTCCTTGTGATGATGACCGAAAATATGAATGCCGTTGGCAAACAATGCCGACGACAGCATTTCACCTTCGTATCCGGTCATTTGTTCTCCATTCCACGAAAACACCGTTGTTTTGCGCTCGGGAATTTCAAGGACAGGATGGTTTATGATCCTTTGTTGTTTCATGCTTTTTTCTCCGTTTCTCCAAATTCCTTGCCCCTGTGCAGGAGCTTATAACTTGTAACCGGGCCGAGTGATCCTTGGTTCGGGCGCACCTGTCCCGCCGCATATGCCGTTATTTTGGTTTTTGCGTTGATCACTGCACCGGTTTGACATCAAAAGGGGTGCAGGCCCGGTCGGCGCTGTGTGCTTCAGCGAACAAAACCGGGTTTAATGTGAGTCGGCGCCGGATCGGTTGTTGCCGGCGAATGCCGTCCGGTTCAGTGTGCGCCGCCCAGATAGGCGTTCTGCACATTGGGGTCGGCCAGCAGATTCTGAGCACTCTCTTCCATTACGATGTTACCCACCTCCATGACATATCCGCGATGGGCCAGCTTTAAAGCCGCCCGTGCGTTTTGCTCCACAATGACCACGGTCAGGCCGGAGCTGTTGATCTCTCTGATTGTGTTAAAAATGGCTTTGACCAGGATCGGGGCCAATCCCAGGCTGGGTTCGTCCAGCAGCAAGATCCTGGGATTGGCCATCAGCGCCCGGCCGATGGCCAGCATCTGCTGTTCCCCTCCGGAGAGGGTGCCGGCCAGTTGCCCAGAGCGTTCCGCCAACCGTGGAAACAGTTCGAATATCCATTCAAGGTTCTTGGCGTTACGCTTTTTGTCCTTGCACGTAAAGGCCCCCAGGTTCAAGTTGGCCCGCACGGACAGGGTGCCGAATACCCGCCGGCCTTCGGGCACCTGAGCCACCCCCAGTTTGACGATATCATGGGCCGGCATTTGATGAAGCGCCTGGCCGTCGAATCGGATGGCGCCCTGGGTGGTCTTGAAGATACCGCAAATCGTATTCAAGGTGGTGGACTTGCCGGCGCCGTTGGCGCCCAAAATAGCGACGATCTCGCCTTTTTTGACATTCAGATGAATGCCGTGCAGCGCCTCGACATTGCCGTACTTGACATGCAGGTTTTCGATATTCAGGATCATATGCGTCACTCCTCTTCAGTTCCCAGGTACGCTTCGATAACGCGCGGATTGACCTGGATCTGCGCGGCTGTGCCTTGGGCGATCAAAGCGCCGTTTTCAAGCACAACCAGGTGTTCACATGCTTTCATGACCAGGTTCATATCGTGTTCGATCAACAGCACGGTGATCCCGCGGTCGCGGATTTTGCGTATTATTTGGAGCAGTTCGGCGGTTTCCTGGTCGTTCATGCCACCGGCCGGCTCATCCAGAATAATGAATTGCGGTTTTGTGGCCAGGGCCCGGGCGATTTCAAGCAGACGCTGATTGCCGTAGGAGAGATTTTGCGCCAAATGCGCCGCATAATGGCCGATGCCCACGAACCTCAACTCGTTCATGGCCGCCTGCAGGGCATCATTTTCTTCCTTTCGCTGCCAAGCCGGCTGGAACATGCCCGCCAATACGCCGGATTTCATGCGGCAATGGCAGCCGGCCAGCACGTTTTCAACGGCGGACAGTTTTTGAAACAGGCGGATCGTTTGAAAAGTCCTGGCAATGCCCAGCGAGACGATTTTGTTGGTTCGCATATTTTTAATGGAGCGGCCGTTGAAGAACACTTCGCCGTCATCCGGAAGGTAGTTTCCCGTAATCAGGTTGAAAACAGTGGTTTTGCCGGCGCCGTTGGGGCCGATGAGACCGGCGATGGATCCTTTTTGCACGCTGAAAGAGAGCTTGTCGACCGCCACAAGCCCGCCGAACCGTTTGGTGAGATTTTGCATGCTGACGATATTCATGGCCGATTCCCCCTTGCGGCTGCGGCCGCCACCGGATATTTGACCGGTCCAGGCTCGTGTATGTCACTGATCGGATATTTTCTGGGCCGCGGCGGCCAAATGCCCTCGGTGCGAAAGATCATCATGGCGATCATAATTAGGCCGAACACCAGCATGCGCGCTGTGGCAAACTCACGGAAGATTTCGGGCAGGCCCACCACCAGAAAAGCGCCCAGGATAACGCCGGGTATGCTGCCGCGACCGCCCAGCAGCACGATCATGAACATGACCACCGATTCCCAGAAGTTGAAAGATTCCGGCGCGATGATGGTCATTTTGGCGGCGAAGATGTTGCCGGCCATGCCGGCCCAGAAAGCACCGATGACAAAGGCGATCAACTTATAATAAGCGGTGTCGATGCCGCTGCCCTCGGCCGCTGTATCGTCTTCCCTGATGTAGTTCAGGGCCCGGCCGAACCTGGATTTTTCAAGACGATCGAAAAGAAAAATCGTGGCCGCTGCAAATCCCCAGATAAGGAAGAAAAAATGCAGGGGTTTGCTGATTTTGAACCCGAACAGCACGGGGCGGGCAATAGCGAAGATTCCGTTGGCACCGCCGGTGATACCGAAGACGTTGTTGATCAGGGCAATGCGTACGATCTCCACCAGCCCGATGGTGACGATCAGCAGGTAGTCGCCTCTGAGGTGAATGATCGGGCGCGCCACCACCAGGGCCAAAAGGCCGGCGGTAAGACCGCTGACCGGCAGCAGCCAAAGGATGGGGATATGCCAGGCGGTATTGATAATGGCGGTGGTATAGGCACCTATGGCATAGAATGCGGCATGGCCCATGTGAAACAGTCCCGCGTGGCCCAGGATGATATTAAGGCTGAGCGCCAAAATGGCGTATAAGCCCACGTTGTTGATCACATCCACCCAGTAGGCATTGAGAAAAAATGGAAGTAGAAGAAATCCCGTAATGGCGCCGCATATAATTGTGCGTTTATTTTTCATACCTTTTCCGCAACCCTTTCTCCCAGAAGACCGGTCGGCCGTACAATCAGAATAATGATCAGTACGCAGAAGGCGATGGCATCTTTCCAGGCAATCGAAATATAGGCGGCGCCCAATGCTTCGATCACGCCAAGCAGCAACCCTCCGACCATGGCTCCGGGTATGTTGCCGATGCCGCCCAGAATGGCCGCCGTAAATGCTTTCAGGCCGTAGGTCCACCCCATGGTGAAATTGATCTGGCCGTAATAGAGTCCCACCATCAGGCCGGCCGCGCCGCCCAGAGACGGTCCGATCATGAAAACGATCATGATCACCCGATCCACATTGATCCCCATCAGCTTGGAGGCTCTCTGGTCGATGGCGGCTGCCCGGATAGCGGTGCCGATGCGGGTTTTTTGGATAAACAGATAGAGCACGATCATTATGATTATGGATGCCGCCAGCAACAGGATTCGAATCAGGGGAATGTCAAGCCCCATGATATTGATGGCGGTCTTTGGCAGGATATCATGGGGGTAAACCCTATAACGGGCGCCGTAAATCAGCATGACCGCATTTTGAAAGAAGATGGAAGCGCCCAGGGCGGATACAACGGGCGACAGCCGATGGGCCTGCCGCAAGGGCCGGTAGGCCGCGCGTTCGAGAACCACGCCGATAATCCCCACCAGGCCGGCCACCATGACCGCCAGCACCACGGTGACGGCCAGCGGCCCCAGGCGGCTGGAGAGGCCGAGACCGGTGAGCAGGGTCAATCCAAGATAGGCGCCAATGGTAAACAGATCGCCATGGGCGAAGTTGATGAGTTTGAGAACACCGTAGACCATGGTGTACCCAAGGGCAATCAAGGCGTAAATACCGCCGACCGCCAGACCGTTGGTCAACTGTTGGAAAAAGAGTTCCATGTTTACTCCTGAAGATCACCAATCCGTGATCAGTGTTCGCTGTTTTTGGGGGCCATGACGATCAGGGGAAACGCCAATCCGGACAGCGCTGAATGCCGGTGGTTTTCCCGATTTGAACCCTGACGCTGCCTACGCAACAAGCGATACACTCCTGCGCTCCGGTCAAATAGCCGGTCAACGGCCGGGATGGGCAGCGTCGGGGTCGATGCCCGGGGCCTTAAGGCAGCAGTATGAATTTACCGCTGCCGTTCACTTCGTAAATGCGATACAGATCACCAATCCGGTCACCTTTTTCGTTAAAGGAGATCTGTCCGGTCAAGGCGGGAAATTGCTTCAGGTCATTTTTCAGATAGGATATTAGCTTGTTCTGCTTTGTGGCGTCGGTTGCATTGATGGCCTGGACGATGGCGCGCAGGCCGTCGCCGGCCAAAACCGCCCACACCGATCCCGGATCGGCATTGTATTTTTTGCGGTAGGCATCCATAAACGACCTGGCTTCAGGTGTATCCAGATCCCGGGGAACCGGCGGACTGAGAAAACGGTAGCCCTGGGCGGCCGTTTTTCCGGCTATCTTGACCAGATCGGGATTGTTGGTGGCATCTCCGCCCAGGAAGGGTACGTTCCAATTCATTTCCATCTTCTGGCGCAACAGCAGACCGGCTTCTCCGTAGTAGCCGGTGAAGAAAACAACATCCGGACCGGCGGATTTCATTTTGGTCAGAATGGCCGTATAATCGTTTTCCTTGGGGGTCAGCGCTTCATAAAAGACAATATTCATCCCCTCTTTTTTCAGCAGTGATTTGGTTTCGTCCGCCAGCCCCTTGGCATAACTGGAGTTGTCATGCAAAATCGCAATCCGCTTGTAGCCGTCGTTTTTCAAGGCATTGAAGGCCACACGCCCCTGCTCGTCGTCGCGCGGGCAGGTGCGCATGAAACCTTTGAGGTTCTTTTCGGAGAGTCGAATCGCCGTTGATCCGTTGGCAATCTGGATGATTCCCGCTTCGTCGTAGATGCCCTGTGAGGCTTCGGTGACCGCCGATCCGTAGGTGCCGATGACAGCGACAATGCCGCGCGTGGACAACCGCTGGGCCGCCAGAGCCGCCGTGCGCGGATCACCGCCGTCATCTTCCGTTAGGATTTGAATTTTGTTGCCGTTGATGCCGCCGTTGGCGTTGATTTCGTCAGCCAGCAATTCGACAATCTGGCGCATATCCTGGCCTTCGCTGGCCCAGGCGCCTGTGAGCGGCGCCATTAAACCGATTTTAATGTTCGCGGCTGAAGCAGCCCCCGCGGCCAGAAAGAGAATCAACCCCACCAATAGAACCTTTTTCATGCAAGCCTCCTTTTAACTGTTTACTGCTGAGAAATGAATTTCCATATATCGAAACCATGGTGCCGTCCTCATTCAATTTCCGGCAATCCGGGGGAGGGAGGGATTCTGCATCTTTTTGCCGGCGATGCAGTCCCTGTGAAAACAGTCAACAAGCTCTGGGGAGACGCACAATGATTTTTGATATTACCAGCTTGAGCGATGACGTAAATGTCACGTTGAACTCATATTTCAAGTTCCGCACCAAAATTAAACGGTTAGGGCTCGAGTTTACTTCTTGTTTATTGCTTCAATAATGTAAAGGGGCTCGCTTTTGTGGTATATATAATTGGGATTATTAACAAATAACACAAAAGGAGCCCGACTTCATTGCATAGCACAAAGTACACAAAGTTCAAAGGAGAAATTGAAAATTATTTGTGAAACGGCCAATTATTCTTCACCCATAAAAGGGTACCCGAAGTGATCCGGCGCGTTGAAGTTTTCCTTGATCGCCCGTGGCGATACCCATCGCAGCATATTGTTAACGGCCCCTGCCTTGTCATTTGTTCCTGACGCCCGCGCGCCTCCGAACGGTTGCTGCCCGACAACCGCTCCGGTCGGTTTATCATTGATATAGAAGTTACCGGCGGCATTCTCCAGCTTCTCCAGCGCGATGTCGACCGCCTGGCGCTGTGCGGCGAAGATCGCGCCGGTCAGTGCGTACGGCGAGGTCTGATCACACAGCTCGAGCGTTTGCGTATACTTTTCGTCGGCATAGACATATACGGTCAGCACCGGTCCAAAGATTTCTTCCTGCATGGTTTTAAATAATGGATTTTCGGTGAGGATGACCGTGGGTTCGACAAAATAGCCGGAACTGTCGTCACAGCCGCCGCCGATGATGATCTGCGTATTTTCGGCCTGGCGGGCGTACTCGATATAATCATGAATGTTGTCGTAGGAATTTTGATCGATCACCGCGGATACGAAATTGGTAAAATCGGTTACCGGGCCCATTTTTATTCTGCCGGCGGCCTCTTCCAGCCCGGTGCGCACCTGGGGCCAGATGGATGCAGGAATATAGGCGCGGGAGGCTGCCGAACATTTCTGCCCCTGGTACTCGAAGGCACCTTGGATCATGGCTGTAACCAGCTTAGGCACATCGGCCGAAGCATGGGCGAAAATGAAATCCTTGCCCCCGGTCTCCCCGACAATGCGCGGATAAGACTTGTAGCCGGCGATATTGTTGCCCACGGTCCGCCACATCTGCTGGAACACCTTGGTGGAGCCGGTGAAATGAATGCCCGCCAGGTCAGGGGATTCGAGGCAGTAGCGGCCGATTTCAGCACCCGATCCGGGCACGAAGTTGATCACCCCGTCGGGAAGGCCGGCCTCTTGAAGTATCTGCATCAACAGGTAAGGGGAATACAGGCAGGTGGAGGCCGGTTTGAGCAGTACGGTGTTGCCCATGATGGCCGGTGCCGTGGGCAGATTGCCCGCAATCGCGGTAAAATTGAAAGGCGCCACGGCCAGAACAAAGCCTTCCAGGGGACGGTACTGAACAAAGTTCCAGATCCCCTTGGGTGAAAAGAGCGGCTGGTCCTGGTAAATGGTCTGGGCGTAATAGACATTGAAACGCAGAAAATCAATCAATTCGCAGGCCGCGTCGATCTCTGCCTGATGGGCGGTTTTGCCGGTGGAAAGCATGGCGGCGGCGTTCATCTTCAGCCGGTACTTGCCCGAAAGCAGCTCCGCAGCTTTGAGGAAAACGGCCGCGCGTTCCTCCCAGCGAAGCGCCTGCCAACTCTTTTTCGCCTCCAGAGCCGCGGATACGGCCATTTTGATTTCGGGTTCGCCGGCCATATGATACTGGGCCAGCACATGACCGTGGTTGAACGGCATCACCACCTGACCCATGCGTCCGGTTTTGACGGGTTTGCCGCCGATGATCAGAGGAATCTCTATTTGATTGTTCTCAGCTTCCGCCAGGGCTTCTTTCAAGCCTGATCGCTCTTCGGTTCCCGGTGCATAAGTCAACTGGGGTTCATTGTGGGGAAACGGTACCCGAATGACTGTGTTGTTCAATAAGTTCATAGATCTTCTCTCTGCCTCCTAAATTGTAGTGGTGATATTCTTTGACAGTGATTAATTGTCGAAAAAAACTTGCAAGGGTGATGCCAAAATTTTTCCGGGGCGGGTGCCGTCTGTCCGGAGAACCGCACACTGCAAAATAGAAAAAGAACAAAGAAATG
>JBFFHG010000085.1:0-8756 GCA_041557055.1 Desulfosarcinaceae bacterium | reverse complement strand
ATCCGGCTATAGTCCGGTTGGCGCGGATCGCCCCGCCAAAGATGATGAGGTGGGGGTTTTAAAGCTCAACTGCATCCAGGACAACCGGTTCAGTCCGGAAAAAAATAAGGCGGTGACAGGATCGAAGATCGATGCGTTAAAGACGCCGGTGAGCAAAAACACGCTGATTGTCAGCCGCTCCAACACGGAAGACCTTGTGGGTGCCGTTTGCTACGTCGAAAGTGATTTTCCAAATCTTTTTCTTTCGGATTTACTGTGGTGCGTCACCGCCAGGGACGCTCAAAAAATTGATCTCAGATGGCTCTCTTACTTGCTTTCATTTGCGCCCTACCGGGCAAAAATTACCGCCAGAGCAAATGGAACCAGCGAGACGATGAAAAAGATCACCAAAGCGGGGTTTCTTGGCATTCGAATCGTTTACCCCAAACTGAATGAACAAAAAAAGATCGCAGACATTCTCTCCACGTGGGACACGGCCATCGACCAGACCCGCAAGCTTATCTCTGCAAAAAAGAACCGTAAAAAAGCTCTCATGCAGCAGTTGCTCTCCGGCAACCGAACCGCCCATTGGAAAGCTGCGGCGTTATTCCAGGCCTTTCGGCGTATCCAACGGGCAACCACGGAACATGTTGATGCTGTCTTGAGCATAACCGCGAATGTGGGTTTCGTTCACCAAAATGACAAATTCAACAGGGTTATTGCCGGTGAAAACTTAAAGCGATATGTTTTGCTGAAAAGGGGGGAGTTCGCTTACAACAAGGGCAACTCAAAGTCATATCCTCAAGGTTGTGTCTATATGCTTGAAGAGTTTGAGCGCGGCGCGGTCCCCAATGTCTATTTTTGCTTTAAGCCGCGAACGGATGAAATTTTCAACAAATTCTACAAATACTATTTCGAAAGCGGTTCTCTTAACCGCCAGCTTCACAGCGTGATCAACACCGGCGTGCGCAATGACGGACTGCTCAATCTCAGTCCAAGGGATTTTTTCAATTTAAACATATTGGTCCCTCCCATTGATGAGCAACACCGCATGGCTGATTTTTTTTCAACGGCGGATAAAGAGATACTTGTTTTAAGAATGTATCTGGCTGCTTTAGAGGATCAAAAACGCGGCCTGATGCAAAAGCTTCTCACCGGCAAAGTGCGGATAAAGGCGTAGGCGTTTTCATGGAAGATCAACCCCCATACAGTATCCAGCCCCATGTGCTGCCCGGCTACCTGGAAAAGGCGCAGTCCCAGTTGCCGGCCCTGCATCTGCTCATGCAACTGGGGTGGGCGTACCTGACGCCCGAGGAGGCCGACCGGCTGCGGGCCGACCGGCTGGGCGGCACCATTCTGGAACCTGTATTGGTTGATCATATCCGCGCACATTGCGGTTTCACTTTCAAGGGCGCCCACCATCCGTTTACGGAAAACGCCATTCAGAGCGCAGTGCAGGCCCTCAAAGGGTTTCGGGCCGGCGCAATGCACCAGAACGAACAGGCCTATGATCTGCTCTGTCTGGGTACCAGCGTGCCCCAGACCATTGAGGGCGACACCAAGAGCTTTACCATCGATTACATCGACTGGAAGAACCCGGCCAATAACACCTATCATTGCACGGCCGCGTTCAAGGTGGCGCGGGTCGGGTTTCAGAAGCACGACATTGCCGACATTGTGCTGTTCGTCAACGGTATTCCCATGGCCGTCATGGCCTGCAAACGCTCGGTCCACACCCGGACCAGGCAAAAGCCCATCGACTGGGCCATCTGCCAGTTGGGCGATTTCCAGGCCAAGAAAGGTATCCCCCAGCTTTTTTTGTTCAGCCAACTTCTGCTGGCCCTGGCGCGGGACGAGGCGCGCTACGGCACCACGGGCACGCCGCCCAGGTTCTGGACGGTGTGGAAGGAGGGCGGCACAGAGAGGGCTTTGCGGCGGGTGATGGACACACCGGTGAACGATGCGTCCATGGCAAGGTTGCTGTCGGGGCCCTTTGCCGAGGCGCGCGGCGCTTATCACTTCCGGTCAACCCGGGGCCGGGAGATTTACGAGCAGGATCGCACCTTGTACGCCCAGTGCCGTCCGGAGCGCCTGCTGGAACTGGCCTATAAATTCATCCTCTTTGATGCCGGCGCCAAGAAGATTGCACGCTACCAGCAGTATTTCAGCGTGCGGGAGATTTTAAAGCGCGTTTTGAGCGCAGGGCAGGGGCAACCGCGCCCGGGCGGCGTGGTTTGGCATACCCAGGGGAGCGGCAAATCGCTGACCATGGTGATGCTGGCCAAATCCCTGGCGCTGCATCCGTCCATTGTGAATCCTAAAATTGTTCTGGTCACCGACCGCATTCATCTGGACGACCAGATTTACGGTACGTTCCGGGCCTGCGGCCTGGCGCCGGAACAGGCTGTTACCGGCAGGCATCTGGTAACGCTTTTGAAAGACCGCCGCACCCATGTGGTGACCACCTTGATTCACAAGTTTGCCGCCGCCACCGCCTATCGCGACCTGAAGCAGGTGGACCCCGACACGTTTGTCCTGGTGGACGAGGGGCACCGCAGCCAATACAACGAGCAGCATGCCCGCATGCGCGTGACCTTGAAGGGCGCCTGCTTTATCGCCTTTACCGGTACGCCACTGGCCAAGTCGGCCAAGAAGAACACCTTTGCCCGGTTCGGTGACCTGTTCCGGCCGGCCTATACCATCAGCCGCGCCGTGGCGGACAAGGCCGTGGTGCCGCTGCTCTACGAAGCCCGGCATATCCCCCAGACAGTGGATCAACCTGCGGTGGACGGCTGGTTTGAAAAGCTCACCCTGGGGTTGAGCGGTGAGCAAAAGGCGGATTTGAAGCGTAAATTCTCCAATGAGCGCCGGCTCAGCAAGGTGCTGCATAAGGTGCGCATGATCGCCTGGGACATCAGCATGCACTATGCCGCCACCTTCCGGCATACGGGCCTTAAAGGGCAGTTGGTGACGCCCGACAAGGAGACGGCCCTCAGATACAAGGCGTTTATGGACAGGTTCGGCCTGGTGGTCTCCGAGGTGCTGATTTCAGCGCCCGCCGCCCGCGAGGGCGAAGATCGGCAGCGCGGTCCGTCCGCCCGTGAAAAAGCCTTCTGGCAGATGATGATGGCGCGCTTCGGATCGGAGAAGAACTACAACAAGCAGTTGAGCAACGCTTTTAAGCACAGTGACCATCCGGAAATCATCATTGTGGTGGACAAACTGCTCACCGGTTTTGATGCGCCCTGTAACACCGTGCTCTACCTGGCCCGCAAGCTCAAGGAGCACACGTTGCTGCAGGCCGTTGCGCGGGTCAATCGCCTTTATCCCGGCAAAGAATACGGGCTGATCCTGGATTACAGCGGCGTGATCCAGGCGTTGGATCATGCCATCGACTTTTACGGACAACTGGCCGAATATGATCCGGCCGATCTGGAAGCCACCGTGGCCTATGTCCGGGAACGCACCGACGAGTTGCCCCAGTTACACGCCAACGTATGGGAGCTGTTTGCAGCCGTCAGGGGGGCCAAAGATCGGGAGATCTATGAAACCCATCTGCGCGACGATGCCCTGAGAAATCGTTTTTACCAACGTTTCAGTCTGTTTGCGCGCACATTGGCGTTGGCCTTGTCTTCGACCTCGTTTTTAATGAACGCTTCAGAAAAGGCCATTCGGCGGTACAAGGCCGACCTTAAATTTTTTCAGAACCTGCGGGCCGCCGTCAGCCAGCGCTATCAGGAAGCTGTTGATTTTTCGACCTGTGAGTCCAGGATTAAAAAATTGATCGATACGCATGTGGGGGCCGGCGAAGTGGCGCAACTCTGTGCGCCGATCAACCTGCTGGACGCCAGGCAGCGCGCCCGGGTGCTGGCGGATGAAAGCAAAAGCACCGGCGCCAAGGCAGACATGATCGCCGCTGCCACACGCCATGTGATCGAGCAGGAGATGGCCAAGGATCCGGCGTTTTACACAAAGTTTTCAAAGCTTCTGAAAGAGGTGATCGAGGCTTGCCACGCCGGCCGTTTGCAGGCGTTGGAGGCCCTGGACAAGATCAAGGATATCGCCGTCAAGGTGACGACCCACACGGACGACAATATTCCCGAAGAGCTTGTGGGCCGGGACATGGCCAGACGCTATTTCGGCTGTATCAGCGAAGCCATGCCTGTTTACGGTCCGGTCGACCCCAAACCCGCTGCGCGGATCGCCATGCTTATCGCCGAGCGTCTGGCCAAGCACAAAATTCGGGATTGGCGCTCCAACCCGGATGTGATCAATAAAATGCGCGGTGAAATCGATGACATTCTATTCGATACGGCCAAAGCCCTGGGGATCGATCTTTCATTGGAAGATCAGGACGCCATGATCGACCGCTGCATAGAGGTGGCTATCGCCAATGAAGCGTGATGCACTGACGCACTCAATCCGATTCGGTGAACGCGATATTTCATTCGTTCTACACAGAAACGACCGTAAACGCCTGAAAATCGTGGTTTCTCCCGAACTCACGGTGGAGGTCTTCGCACCTTGTGCCGCAACCGACGATCAGATTTTTGCGGCTCTCCATAAAAGAGCACCCTGGATTACCCAAAAGCTGGACAAGCTTGCGTCCCACCATCCCCTGCCAACCCCCAGGCAATACATCAGCGGCGAGACCCTGGTTTATTTGGGGCGGCAGTATCGCTTGCACGTCGAAACAGGCGCCCGGCCGCCGGCCAAACTATCAGGCCGCTATCTCAATATCCGTGTGGAAAACAGCTCCAACAGGGAAGATGTCAAGCGCATTGTCCATGCATGGTACCGGCGGAACGCCCGTCGGACCATCGACCGCTGTCTGGAAAAGTGCCAAACCATCACCCGCCGGCACGGCCTACCCGAACCCAGGCTGATGATTCGCGACATGCGCCGCCGCTGGGGCAGTTGCAGCCCGGCCGGCCGCATCACGTTCAACCTCAAGCTGGTCCAGGTGCCGGTGCATTGCATTGAATACGTCGTCATGCACGAGTTGTGTCACCTCAAGCACCACAACCACTCCAACGCATTCTACGCCCTTTTGACCCGCTGCCAGCCCGATTGGCGCGAACGCAAAGCGGCCCTTGATCGCTTTAGGTTTTTTTAGCCTGTTTTTGGGTTGGACGCCACGTGCCCTCCTGCCGGGCCAC
Source organism: Desulfosarcinaceae bacterium (assembly GCA_041557055.1). GTDB lineage: Bacteria > Desulfobacterota > Desulfobacteria > Desulfobacterales > Desulfosarcinaceae > JARRKU01. The sequence continues at coordinate 3,618 of JBFFHG010000085.1, read as the reverse complement.
CACCGTATGGTCCATGGCTTCGGCGGAAAATTCCGGAAAATTCCGAATAAACTGATGGTCCAGCAGTTGGGTGGACAGGATGGCCACCAGGGCCATGTTTTCCCGTTCACTGACCAGCCGGCCCTCCTGCTGACGACACTTGGCGGTCAGCCGCCGGACTTTGACCGGGGCGAAATAGCCGGCACGTTTCAAGGCCGGGTCTGAGAGCATTTCAGACACGTATTCGGGCGGTTGGGCACACATAAAGCAACGGGAGATGGGGGCCCGATAGGGCTGTTTGGGGCGGTCGATGAGTTGGGCCGGCACTTGCGTGCGGGCGATCTGTTTAAGGATGAATTTTTCGATCAGGCCGTTCAGCCTTAATTTGTCCGGCATGCGCGCGGCCAGTTCAACCACCCGGTGATCGAGAAAGGGGAAGCGGCCCTCGATGGAGTTGGCCATTGCCATCCGGTCGCCCTGGGAGGAGAGCAGGTAATTGGAGAGGAACAGGGTGCTCTCCAGGTACTGCGCCTTGGACAGGGGCGACCACCGGGCAAAAGCCGCCGGCAACCGTTGACTGATGCGTTCCACAAAGCTCTCCAGGTCCGCCCCTTGAGGCGATACGCCCGGCCGGAAGAAGTTTTTGAGTTGGGTGGTGTTTTGCCATCGGACCAGGTGGGAATAGGCTGCCGAATCAACCTGCTCCAGGCCCTTTTTGAAGAAGGCGAACAGGAATGCGTTGGGCTGTCCGCTCTGATTGTCAAAAATATAGGGATAGAGTTTTTTGAGCAGGTGGGGCCGGCACACCGATTCGGGGTGGCGCGCCCAGAAGCGCCGGATCTTGGCCTCCTTGAATATATTGTAGCCGGCAAAAATTTCATCGGCGCCCTCACCGGTGAGCACCACTTTGAAATCGCTTTGCCGCACCAGTCCGGAAAGCATCATGAGCGGCGCCGGCGCGGTGCGGATCATGGGCACTTCAGTGTGCCAGACCACCTGCGGGAAGAGGTTGCCGATATCTTCGTCCGTACACTGGATCGCCCGGTGATCGGTACCGATGGCGGCAATGGCGGTTTGCTGAAAGGCGGATTCATCATAGCGCTTGTCGGCAAACTGCACTGAAAAGGTGTTTAGCTGGTTGTCGAAGTTCCGCTTGACCAGGGTGCTGATGTAAGTGGAGTCGATGCCGCCGCTCAAATAGGCCCCCACCGGCACGTCGGCCCGCAACCGGATGCGGGCGGCATCCAGCAGCAGGTCCTGCATCTCTTCGGCCCAGGATGCCAGACTGCGTTCCGGACCGGCGGATTCGGTAAAATCCAGTTGCCAATAGCGCTCGATATGCAGGCCGCCGGCATCGAAGCGCGCCCGGTGACCGGGCGGGATCTGTTGAATCCCGTCGAAAGCGGTCATGGGGTCCATCGGGGTCCAACAGGTGAAGACGTCGGTCAGGGTCTGACGGTTCAGGCGGCGCGGCAACCTGGTATCGGTGAGCAGCGCCTTGATTTCGGATGCAAAATGGAGGCGGCCGGCGGCCTGGTGGTAGAACAGGGGCCGGATGCCCATGCGGTCACGCCCCAACAACAGGCTGTGTTTGGTTTGGTCCCAGATGGCGATGGCGAATTGGCCGTTGAGGTGATCAAACACACGGACGCCATGCTCTTCGTACAGGTGGATGATCACTTCAGTATCGCTTTGTGTGTAAAACCGATGGCCTTTTCCAATCAAGTCTTTGCGAAGTTCGGGATAATTGAAAATTTCGCCGTTGAATACAATCCAGACGGTCCGGTCCTCGTTGTGCATGGGCTGGTGGCCGCCGCTCAGGTCGATGATGCTCAGCCGTGCGTGGCCCAGACCGGCCTCATCGCTCAGGTAGATGCCGGTGGCATCGGGACCGCGGTGGTGCATGGCCCGCAACATGGGGTTTAGAAGGGATTCGAATCGCTCTTTTTGTCGAAAATTGATGATTCCGGCAATGCCGCACATGGATTGTCCTTTGAGTTCCGGGTTCAAGGTTCAGGGTTCCGGGCTGAGAAACCCGAAACCGCAAGCTATTAATTTGTCGCGCAGTTTTGGCCAAATGTCAAAATCCAAAGCCCTCATCCAGATAAAAAGACCGGGCCGGGCGTTTGCGCCCGAACCCGGTCAATGGCATCCTTATGGTTATGCCTGCTGCTTTGCAAGCGGCAGATCCGGATTAAATGTCATAGTACAGGTGGAACTCGTGGGGATGGGGGCGCAGTTTGACCGGGTTGATCTCTCTGGCGGTTTTGTACTCAATCCACATGTCGATGGCATCCTGGGTGAAGACGTCGCCCTTTTTCAGGAAGGCGTTGTCCTCTTTCAGGGCGGAGAAAGCCTCTTCCAAAGATCCCGGCGCAGAGGGAATCTGGGCCAGCTCTTCAGGGGGCAGGCCGTAGATGTCCTTGTCCAGAGGATCGCCCGGATCGATTTTGTTCTCGATGCCGTCGATGGCGGCCATCAGTACGGCGGAGAAGGCCAGGTAGCCGTTGCAGGAGGGGTCCGGCGTGCGGAACTCGATGCGCTTGGCCTTGGGCGAACTGGAGTACATGGGGATGCGGACGGCGGCGCTGCGGTTGCGACCGGAGTAGGCCAGGTTCACGGGCGCTTCAAATCCGGGCACCAGGCGCTTGTTGGAGTTGGTGGTCGGGTTGCTGAACGCGCAGACCGCCTTGCAGTGCTTCAAAACGCCGCCGATGGCGTACAGGGCCTCCTGGGAGACGCCCGCATACTTGTCGCCGGCAAACAGCGGCCGGCCCTCTTTCCAGATGCTCAAGTGGGTGTGCATGCCCGAACCGTTGTCTTCGAAAAGCGGTTTGGGCATGAAGGTGACCGTATGGCCGTGGTTGTAGGCTATGTTTTTCAGAACATACTTGAACCACATCAACTGATCGGCCATCTGCAGCAGGGGTTTGAACTGCATGTCGATCTCGGACTGGCCGGCGGTGGCCACTTCATGATGTTGCGCTTCGATATCAATGCCCAGGTTTTGCAGCACCAATACCATTTCGGTGCGCAGGTCCTGAAATTTGTCCATGGGCGGCACCGGAAAATAGCCCTCCTTGTGGCGGGGCTTGTACCCCAGGTTGGGGCACTCTTCACGACCGGTGTTCCAGGCGCCTTCCACGGAGTCGAATTCGTAGAAAGCCCGGTTGCGGCTGGATTCATAGCGGATGTTGTCAAAAATGAAGAATTCGGCTTCCGGTCCGATAAAGGCGGTGTCGCCGATGCCGGTGTTCTTCAAGTAGGTTTCGGCTTTCTTGGCGATATAACGCGGGTCGCGGCTGTAAGGCTCATGGGTGATGGGGTCCGCGATATCGCAGATCATCACCAGGGTGGATTCCTGGAAAAATGGATCGATTTTGGCGGTATCGGGATCGGGGACCAACAGCATGTCGCTGGCATTGATGGGCTGCCAGCCACGGATACTTGAACCGTCGAAGCCGTAGCCGTCTTCAAATTTGGATTCATCCAGTTGGCTGATGGGCACGGAAAGGTGCTGCCACAACCCGGGGAAATCCATGAAGCGCAGATCCACCATCTTTACATTGTTCTCTTTCGCCATACTCAGTACTTCTTGGGGTGTCATAACGACTCCTTTCATGGTCTATTCGCTTGGAT
>JBFFHG010000084.1:0-8761 GCA_041557055.1 Desulfosarcinaceae bacterium | reverse complement strand
GGGCCTTAAAAATGCGGCCGACCTGATTCGTTTTGCGGTGCGCTGGATCGAAAAGAATCGGCCGACAGAATAGCGGCGCCCGCCGGCTTCTCTCTAAAAAAATGAACATTGCAACCAAAGGGGGTACCGGCTGCCGATCTCTCTTCGTAGGTTCCGCACCTACAAATATAAGTCTCTTATTCTTACAAAAAAAACAGTTTGGTGCTGATTTACGGCGCTTCCCAACTTTGGTAATTTTCTGATCGGAAGAAGCTTGTCCGCAAGACACAGCCAATCCTTGAAAACGACAACACACCATACAAATAACAGTTCACCGCCAGACAACAGCCCGCCCCCCCGGGGGGAAGGCAATCATACGACAGATGTTTGAAAGGAGTCAGCCCATGAAAATTCTAAAGATCGATCACTTGGGGATTGCAGTGAACAGTATCGCCGAGGGCCGGCAGTTCTGGACCGACATTCTGGGACTGCCGTTCCAGGGAGAGGAGACGGTTGCCTCCCAAAAGGTCACCACGGCCTTTTTCCCGGTGGGCGAAAGTGAAGTCGAACTGCTCGAATCCATTGCGCCCGATGGCCCCATCGCCAAATATATCGAAATAAAAGGCCCGGGAATCCAACACATCGCCTTCCGCGTGGCCGATATTGAAGCGGCTTTGCAGGAGCTTAAAGATGCCGGTGTTCGTTTGATCGATGAAACCCCGCGACCTGGGGCCGGTGGGGCCAGGATCGCCTTTCTTCATCCCAAAGCCACCAACGGCGTCCTGGTGGAGTTGTGTGAAAAAAAATAGAAGAGGTTGGCGAAATGAATATACAGGCAAATTCTTCAATTCAGAATATGACGTCTCTCTCCGGTGAACAGATCGAAAAAAAACGAAGCAGACCGTTTTCCTACTGGGGACCGACACCGCGCGAAGCCCGAAAAGCCGCGGTTAACAAAAAAAAGGGACTGCGCGACAAAAGAACGACCCTAAAAGAGGCTGTGGCCGCAAACATTAAAGACGGAATCAACCTGGGTATCGGCGGTTTCGTCAACACCCGCGTTCCAATAGCCATTATCCATGAAATTATCCGCCACGGAGCAAAAGACCTGACCCTCTCCTTTCAATCCAACTCCATCTGCTGCGAGCTGCTGGCCGGCGCCATGATTCTCAACCCTGACCACCTGTCCATCAAACGAATCGAATTGGCGTGGTACGGCTATGAGGTGATCGGCATCGCGCCCCTGTTGCGCTATCTGACGAACAGCGGTATGGTGGAGCTGGACGACTATACCAACTACGGCATGAGCGCCCGCTTCAAGGCCGCCGCTTACGGCATCCCTTTTATCCCCACCCGCGACCACGGCGGCAGCGACATGGAGCTGACCAACCGGGGCACAATGATCCAATGCCCCTTTTCCGGAGAAAACATCTACCTGGTCCCGGCCTGTCACCCCGATGTGGGCATCGTGCATGTGCAGGCTGCCGATATGTACGGCAACGCCCGCATTTTCGGCGCATTGTGCACCTGCCCGGAGATCGCCCAGGCAGCCACGCACACCATCATGACGACCGAACAGATCATTGCCAACGAAAGCATTCGCAACTATCCCAACCTGACCGAAATTGCCTACCCTGTTGTGGATGCGGTGGTGGAGCAGCCCTTCGGCACCACACCGGGCGCCTGCTACGGCTATTACTGGTTCGACATGCCCCATTTCTTTGAATTCCGAAGCATTTGCGATGAATTCAGGAAAACCGGCAACAAAGACAAGCTGCAATTGTATTACGACAAATATATATTCGGCTGTGACACCTTTGACGATTTCCTGGCCCATAAGCCTTACAAAACGTTAAAGGAACTGCGTCAAAGGGATGGCGTTCAACCGATTATCCTGGATTGACGTCTTGACCGAAGCAAGACGCAGCAACTTTAATCTTCATTCCCTTGGGAGGTAGACATCATGACTGAATGCGGCCCCTTTGAAATGATTGCTTACACCGGTTCGCGGGTTCTGGAGGACGAGACCATCGTCTTCGTTGGCACGGGTCTTCCCATCATCGCCGCCATGCACGCCCAGCTCACCCACGCGCCCAACCTGAACATGATTTTTGAAGCCGGCTCCATGGGCGCCATGCTGGAACAGGGGCTGCCCCTGTCCGTGGGCGATACGCGTGCCTTTCGCAAAGCCATCTTTGCCAAAGGCCTGTGCGCCGCCTTTGAACTGACCCAACGCGGCTATTCAGATTACGCTTTTATCGGCGGAGCCCAGATCGACATGTACGGCAACATCAACTCCCACTTCCAGGGCGGCGATTACTACCGGCCCGGCACCCGCTTTCCCGGCAGCGGCGGAGCAGGCGCAATGGCGGCGAACTGCGAAAAAACAATTGCCATCATGGCCCTTGAAAAACGCCGTTTTGTCAAAGAGCTGGATTATGTATCCAGTATCGGCTTCGGGGACGGCTCACCCGATTATCGGGAAAGGGCCGGCGTGATGGGTTCCGGCCCCTACCGCGTCATCACCGACCAGGCTCTGTTCGGATTTGATCCCGAAACACGCCGCATGATGCTGCTTGAAGTACTTCCGGGAAAAACCACGCAGGCCATCCAGGAAATGGTGGAATTCGAGCTGCTGATCTCCCCGGACCTTAAAGAGATGGAGATGCCCTCTGAAAACGATTTGCAACTCCTGCGCAAAGCGTGCGACCCGGAGGGCTATTTCCTGGGACGCACCGTCCACTGAGGCTCGCACAAAAATAACTTCACATTTTATGCATCACTGCTTCAGGTCGTCTTTGCCCGATATCTGCGTTGTGCTCAAAATTTTATCCTCGGAATATCAACCATATGCCTGCGGTAAAATTTTTCCCACGCCTTGATCTCGACCAAATTTGCCTATTTCTGGATGGACCATAGATCGAACAAAAAGCCGTTTGTTCCCAAAAAAAAGCTCTCCGCCGCAGGGAGCTTTTCTTGTTTTGTGCCGCCATATGTTTTAAAAGACAGAAAAAATCATCTATGTCCCTCTTGCAGGGACTTGGAAATTAAACTTCGGTATATTGGCGCGAACCCTTAAACAAACAGTGAACCCCATGAAAACCCATCGATCAATACTCTCAGTCCCCGGACACATGGAAAAAATGCACACCAAAGCGGCTCAGAGCACAGCCGACGTGATCATGCTCGATCTGGAAGACAGCGTCCCGCTGGAGGCCAAGGAGACCGCCCGTCAACAGGCACTGCAATCACTGCATGACATCGACTGGCAGGCCAAGACCGTGACCGTTCGCATCAACAGTGTGGATTCGGCCTTTGCCTACCGCGATCTGCTTGAAATCACCGAAGGCGCCGGCCAAAAAGTGGATGCCGTTGTGGTGCCCAAAGTCAACCATCCCGGCGATATTCATTTTGTGGACCGCATGTTGGACGGCATCGAACAGGCCACACAGCAGAGCGGACCCATCGGGATCGAAGCCTCCATTGAAACCGCAGAAGGTCTGGCCGCGGCCATGGCCATCGCCAAAGCCAGCCGCCGCATGCAGAGCCTGGTCTTCGGCATCGCCGACTACTCGGCTTCGGTGGGCGCCCGTCTGGTCTCCATCTCCGGGCACGGCGAGCACGAAGCGGCCATCTACCCCGGCCATCGCTGGCATTTTACCGTCAGCCGCATGGTCATGGCCGCCAAAGCCAACGGCCTGCTGGCCATCGATGCCCCCTACGGCAACTTCAAGGACCCCGAAGGCCTGAAACAATCCGCCGCTATGGCCTGCGCCTTGGGTTGCGACGGCAAATGGGCCATCCATCCGGCCCAGCTCGACACCATCAACCAGATCTTCTCCCCGGCGCGCGAAGATATCGAGCGGGCCGCCAAAGTTCTTGAAGCCGCCCGGGCCGCCCGAACCGGGGGCCGCGGCGCAGTGGCCGTGGACGGCCGCATGGTGGACCAAGCCACAGTGCGCCTGGCGCGTAAGCTCTACACCCAGGCGCAGAACCTCGGCCTGATCGGCCGCCAGGAGGCGGATAATGACGACATGTAGCCCCCGACCGGCGGGGCAAAATCCGGGTTGGTGCTTGTGTTTTAAAAATTCCTGGTAACAGCCGCTGTGACGGACCATCCCTTGTAGAGACGGTCTCCATCGGGGTGCAGCCAGCTTGGCTCATCATCCATGACAAATCCGCCAAGGGCGCATTGCAGATCAAAGGTGTCGCTGAGCTGCTGCAGCCAACCCAGGGAGAGGGAGATTTTACGGCGACTGCCCATATAATAGGCAGAAGTACTTTCATAGCCGTTTTCAGTCAGGTAAAGATACTGCAGTCCGGCGTTAAAACCGGTCCGGGGCCGCCATTGATAACCGCCGCGCAGATCGACGATCCATTCGTCCCCCTGGCTGTCGCGCGATTCCGTGGCCAGACTTCCGCCGGTATCCAAAACCTTGGCCTTGCCCCTGAACAGCCCCTGAACAGCCAGTTCAAGGTTCCATCTATCCTCGATGCGCTTCAGTGCGGTGCCGAGCAGCCAGGTGTCGCCTTTTTGCAGAAGATCTTCGCCCTGGACGCGGTCCGTGCCGGTGGTGAGATACTGGGCCTGCAGGCTCAGCGCCCACTCCTGTGCAAAGGCGTAGTCAGCCTGAGCTGCAATACTGAAGATATCGCCGGGATCGTATTTGCGGGTTTGCTCGCTGTAGTCGTATTCGCCCTGGAAAGCATACCCCACCCCCACGCCCATGGTCCACCGATCCCACTGGCGGGCCGCGCTGAGGGTGGGGTTGACATTAAAGCCTTGTCCGGGACTGACAATGGGAACCAGATCGGGATCGATCATCACACGCACTTTGCGTTCGTCCCGGCCGGTCCGCCCGGTGGGCAGGTTCAAGTCGAGCCCCACCAGCCAGTCCATGCCGCCCCAAGCCGGCAGCAAATAGGCGGCGCCCGCCTGGGTGTCCAGCAAGCCGCTGATCGATTGCTCGGAATCGTTTGCCAGATCGCCGTTGGTGGCAGCATAACCGGTTTTCACCTCCCATGCCAAACGCTTGTAATCGCTTTGTATCTGGATGGGGATATAGAGCTGGTGGCCTGTCTCGTCCTCGTCGCTGGACCAGCTCTGATAGGAAAATCCGGTTTGGAGGCTGATATCTGCGGCAACTGCGGTCATGGGGCAGAGGAGCAATCCTGCGGTAATCCATGCAAAAAGCGATTTTTTCATAGTCGTCCTATTGTCTTGGAAGTATTAGCGCTCATGAACGATTATTTTGATAATCTCTATAAATTCTGTCATTGCTTCCTGTGCGAATCCGCATCGTCCCTTGATATTTGCTACCCTTCACCGCCGGAAACGTCAAAATCGCGGGACATGACAGTGGAAGCACCGTCCGAGTCGGTCACTTGCAAGGTGATGGTGTAGGTACCTGAGCCGTCGAAATACATATAGTCAATGTAAGGCGTCTCGCCGCTGCCGCTCCATGAAGGATTTACAGGATCATCCGGGGCAAACAACTGCCATTGCAAAGACGTTCCGGTGAGGGCGCCGTCTTCCGGGTCAACGCCCGTGCCCTGGCAGGTCAGCGGATAATAAAGGGAGTGGGAATATTCCGCCGCCGGCACCACCATATCAGCCACCGGCGGTTGGTTTACACGCACGGACACGGTTGCGGAACCATACAACCCGTCAGCGTCCTCTACGCTCATTGTAATCGTGTGGCTGCCGGCGGACAGAGCGCTTGTTGAAAAGGCAAGTTGATCGCTGAGCTGGCCGTCCAGGGTCGACGACCACTGGATAAGCGTCAGGTCGTCCGCCGTCAGGGGAGCGCCGTCAGGGTCCGTTACATCGGCATTGAAACTGACCGAATCGCCAAGTTGAACAACGCTGTTGTTTAGCGGAACGCTGATGATAACCGACATCAGATTACGATTGACGTAGAAGTAGCGGTAGCCGGAGGGTTCGCTGGTATTACCCGCGCTGTCCACGACCTGAACACGCCAGAAATAGACTGTCTCTTCACTCAGACCCGAAGCATCCGGCCGGCAAAAGGGATTGGCCGATGCATCCACGGTCAAAGTCTGGATAACGGTGGCGGCACCAAAGCCGGCATCGCTCGCAATCTCAACCACATAGCTCTCGGCGCCGGACACGGCGCTCCAGGCCAGGGTCAGGGCCGACGGAGCCACCTCCGCACCATCTTCCGGCGTTGTCAGAGATGCAAGAAAAGCGGGCGCCACAATCAAACCCGCATCCACCGAACCCCCGCCCGGCAAATAGAGCGTTTCGCCCGACTCACCGCGATAGCGGGCCAGACCTGCCTCGGAAAGCCCCACGACAGCAACCCGCACATAGCGGTCGGCCGGCACCTGCGTGATGCTGCCCTGCCCCTCGCCGCAGCTCCAGGGGCCGCCGGTTTGCAGCAGGCCGCCGTTGCTATCGTATACGGCCGCAGAAACCGTATCCACATCGGAACAATCATCCACACCGTAACGTACGGGATCATCCTCCGGGACCAATTGGCGGTCCCACTGGACCTGAAAAGAGAGTCTGCCCTCCGGCTGGCTGTCCACCCCGCCCGAACCGCCGCCGCAAGCCGCTATCAAAAAGGCCGCTGACAAACAGCAGGCAGCGTGTTGCAGCCGTCTGAAAACCGTAAGTCGTCGTATCAAAAACATTGCTAACCTCATCGGCTTGAATTTTATTGCCACCGGACCTGAACATCTGCGGTGGAGGAGCCGCCCGGCCCCAGGACGCTGGCCGGCTCTGAGTGGCGTCGTTTGGTGATCTGGTCCGGAATCGGGCCCTGGTTGACCGAAACACGCTTGCGAAGATTGCGCAGCAAGGCGTCACTGCCGCCGATCAACCCAAGCGCCATAAGTTCGCTGATGGCTGACCGGGCCGGTTCCAGGGCGGGGTCGAGCTTCAGGGCTTTCCGGTAAGAATCGGCAGCTTGCTCATAAGCACCGTTATCGCTGCTCTCGATCCCCTGAACCAGAAGCATCAAGGCTTTGATGTCAGTGGTGATCGGTTTGCGCAACGCCTCTTTCTGGGCTTCGGTCAGCTCAAGGCGCAGCAGGCGGATGATTTCGAAAAGGAGCTCTTTTTCCATATGCAGCAGCTTCTCCAGCGTGCCGCTGCCTGAAGGACTGCCCACAACACCGTTTTGGGGCACGTTGAGCAAATCGGAATCAATGCTGAAAGTGTCCGTCGTGCCGGCATTGAGCGTACCGCCCACCAGGTAACGGGCGCCCAGCAGCCGCCCAACGCGCGGCGCAGTCTCCTTGGCCGCCAGTCCGGAGGCGTCCAATTGCATCTCCTGCACCAACGCCTGCAGGCGGGTGCGCTCCACAACTTGAACATCCTGCAATTTAGCCAGATCGCTGGTCAGCATCACCGCCATTCCCTTTTGCAGAAAATCGAGTTCCGACTGTCGCGTGCGGTTATGAAAATAGAGGACAGCCACGGTGTTGGCCGTGGGCCTGAAATCCAGTGAGGTTTCATCAGCCACTGCCTGGCGCGCCCATTGGTGGATATCGTCGCTGACCACCTGGGCGGCGCATGCAGGATAAGAGGAAAGCAGCAAAACCATCACACTGAGGAGAGTAACGTAAGGTGCGACCCAACGCATGCGCATGAAAAAGTACCTCCTTGACGTGGCCGGGCAAAACCGCGTCACCCCTGCCTTTAATCTTGCAGGTAAGTTTCAGTTGACTCATCCAGAACTGGTGAATTGCGGTCCGGATCAAGGCCGCAACGCGTTTGAAACCCAGCCGCAGCCCTGCTGCATTAAGGATCTCAAAATAATGAGAACACCGAACCTGGCCAAAAAATGCCACTTCTGGATGAACACTGAATAAATTGATTATGGTGCTCTCAGGATTAAGCGCGGACTGCGCCGGCAGCCGCCGCAAATGCCCCCTTGTACTGACTATCAAACCCCTCGTCAACATTTCTCTCAATTTTCCACCGGGCAGCCCCATCCGAATCCTTTGGCAATTGCCCCTGTTGTAAATAAAAACCAAAATGTAACAGACTGTTACATCAGCAACATTGAAAATCGCGCCATTGTTCCAACCAATGGAAAAACACGACCCGGGTCAAAAAAACTTGACAGAACCGGGCCCAGGCTCGCCAAGATGAGCCCGATGCAACAAGCCCGGCTCTACGGCGAAAAGATCGGCGACGCAGACTGTGACAGCGTGGTCGGTGATACCGTGAAAGGGGTTCCAATTGGGCAAAGCCGCTGCTATCCTTTGGCATGGGAGGCGATTTTGCGGGTATATGCCCTCGCGGTAAAGGTATTGGTCGGACCCGACACGCACAGTATGATGATCCGACGGGATCTGCCGGTAGATTTTACCTGGTTGGGGATAGGGTGTCTCCTGCCGGCTCTTTCGCGGCCCGGCCCAAGCCGTCCCTCCCATGGACAACCCCACGGCCAATGCCCCTATGGTCAGGTTGCGCAATATTGTGTTACGGTTCAAATGGACAAGCGCCATGGCAAGCTCCTTGTTTATATGGTTCATATGCCGGTATCAAAGGTGCTTTCCGGCGTAAACAGGCATTTTTAGCGCGCAAATGTGGAGAAAATGTGGGCTTTGTCGGAAAATCGGGTAGGGGAATTGAAATCAGAGGAAAAATGTATTTATTGTTCAACCGGCAATTTGAATTGAATTCATCGATGCCATGGCGTTGATGGTGATCCGGCGCCCTCTTTTTATCGGCTCTTTTCTTTTGTTGCCGGGAGATTCAAGGCGGACACCGGGTTTAATGGACATGGGATGATGCATATAAAGCTTT
>JBFFHG010000083.1:0-8812 GCA_041557055.1 Desulfosarcinaceae bacterium | reverse complement strand
GGCTGATCGGGACGGTGTGGTGGTGGATGTGGACGCTTCCCGGATCGTCTTGCAACACGAAAACAAAATCAAGGGTGAAAAGAGTCCGGTCACCATCTACAATTTATCCAAATTTATCCGGTCCAACCAGAGCACATGTTTCAACAACCGTCCCATTGTCAAAGAAGGTCAGAATGTGTTGGCGGGTGAAATAATTGCCGACGGACCGGCCACCGACCATGGCGAATTGGCCTTGGGTAAAAATGTGACGGTTGCTTTTATGCCATGGGGCGGATACAATTTTGAGGATTCCATACTCGTGTCTGAGCGTTTGGTCCGCGACGGTGTTTATACCTCGGTTCACATCGAAGAGTTCGAAATCGTGGCCCGGGACACCAAACTCGGAAAGGAAGAGATCACCCGTGATATTCCCAATGTAGGCGAAGAAGCCCTCAAAAATTTGGATGAGAGCGGTATCATTCGTTTGGGGGCCGAAGTGGTTCAGGGGGATGTGCTGGTTGGTAAGATCACGCCCAAAGGCGAAACCCAGCTCTCCCCGGAAGAAAAACTACTGCGCGCGATTTTCGGTGAAAAGGCCGGTGACGTGAAGGATACCTCCTTGCGGGTGCCGCCGGGTGTTGAGGGTATCGTAATCGATGCCAAGGTCTTCGCCCGGCGGGGCACAGATAAAGACGAGCGCACCCAGGCCATTGAAATGGCTGAAATTCAGATGCTTGAGCGTAACCGTCACGATGAATTGCTCATCCTGGAGGATATTGTCCGCTCTCAGGTGGAGGATCTTGTGGTTGGCCGCAAATTGGCCGCTCCTCTGAAAAAAGGCAAAAGGGTGTTTGTCGCCAAGGATGCCCAGGTTGCGGTCGGGGATCTTGCCGAGGCGCCCATCGACGTGCTTGAGACCCTGGTTTTGGATGACGCTGATTTGACCGATGGCGTCCACGACGTGTTGGACCGGCATCGCAAGCATAGCGAGCGAATTCGAGAAGAGTTCGAACGCCAGTTGGGGCGGTTTGAAAGAGGTGATGAACTGCCGCCGGGTGTCATTAAAATGGTCAAGGTTTATGTGGCCATGAAACGTAAATTGTCCGTTGGCGACAAAATGGCCGGACGCCATGGCAACAAAGGCGTTGTTTCACGCATTTTGCCCATCGAAGATATGCCCTATTTTTCAGACGGCCGACCTGTGGATATGGTGCTCAATCCTCTGGGCGTGCCTTCCCGCATGAACGTGGGCCAGATTCTGGAGATTCATCTGGGCCGCGCCGCCAAGGGGCTGGGGGACCAGATCAATGCCATGATCGAAGCTCAGCGGGTAGCCGACTTGCGCAGTAAGTTTAAGGCCGTCTTTGCCAATACCAAGGAGGCCGAAGCGGTTGATAATGCCGATGACGCCCTGGTGCTCTCCATGGCAAAGAATTATAGAAACGGTGTGTTTATGGCCACCCCGGTCTTCGACGGCGCCAAGGAAGATGAAATCAAGGCACTGCTGATGGAGGCGGGACTGGAATCCACCGGTCAGACGACTTTGTATGATGGCCACACCGGAGAGGCGTTCAAGGAGAAGGTCACCGTCGGCACCATGTATATGCTCAAACTTCACCATCTGGTTGATGATAAAATCCATGCCAGATCCATCGGTCCCTACTCCCTGGTCACCCAGCAACCGCTGGGAGGCAAGGCCCAGTTCGGCGGTCAGCGTTTGGGTGAGATGGAGGTCTGGGCCATGGAAGCCTATGGCGCCGCCCATGCCTTGCAGGAGTTCCTGACCGTTAAGTCCGATGATATGGCCGGTCGTACCCGTATGTATGAAAAGATCGTCAAGGGGCAGAACATTTTGGAACCCGGTTTGCCTGAGTCCTTCAAGGTTCTGACCAAAGAGTTACAAGCATTGGGCTTGGACGTTCAGTTGTTGGAACAAAAAGAAAAGGTTAAACATTAGAAGCGATAGGTTGCCGTTCAGGACGCCCGTAGCGGAAGCCTTTTTCTTTAATTTCCAAACCATAAGGAAATCAATATGGAGACATTATACGATTTTTTCGCCAAACCGACCGATCCGAGATTGTACAAAGGTGTTCGGCTGGCTCTGGCCTCCCCCGAACAAATTCGGCAATGGTCCCACGGTGAGATAAAAAAACCGGAAACCATCAACTACCGAACGTTCAAGCCGGAGCGCGACGGTCTGTTTTGTGCTAAAATATTCGGTCCCACCAAGGACTATGAGTGCAACTGCGGTAAATACAAACGCATGAAGCACCGCGGGGTTATTTGCGAAAAGTGCGGGGTCGAGGTCATCCAGTCCAAGGTCCGCCGCGAACGCATGGGCCACATCGAGCTGGCAACCCCTGTTTCACATATCTGGTTCTTAAAGAGCCTGCCGAGCAAAATCGGGAACCTTCTCGATCTGACCCTTAAGGGCATCGAGAAGGTGCTTTATTTCGATTCCTACATTGTTATCGATCCCAAAGATACGCCTCTGACCAAATGCCAGCTTCTGAGCGAAGAGAAATATCGTGAAGCCCTGGAAGATTATGACGGCAAATTCGAGGCCGGTATTGGTGCCGAAGCCGTGAAGCAGTTGCTTGAGGGCCTCAATCTGGAGACCCTTTACAACGAATTGCGCGAGGAGGTGCGTGCCACCAAATCGGTGGCCAAGCGTCAAAAGCTTTCAAAGCGTTTGCGCATTGTGGATGCTTTCAGACGCAGCGGGTTGAATCCGACCTGGATGATCATGGACGTCATTCCTGTGCTGCCTCCTGATTTGCGCCCCCTGGTGCCGCTGGAGGGTGGTCGTTTCGCCACTTCGGATTTGAATGATCTTTATCGACGGGTGATCAACCGCAACAATCGCCTCAAGCGCCTGGTGGATCTGAAAGCCCCTGATATTATCGTCCGCAACGAAAAACGCATGCTGCAAGAGTCGGTGGATGTGCTGTTCGACAACGGCCGTCACGGTCGCGTGATCACCGGTACCAACAAGCGGCCCTTGAAATCCCTGAGTGACACCCTCAAAGGCAAGCAGGGCCGATTTCGTCAGAACTTGCTCGGAAAACGCGTGGACTACTCCGGCCGTACCGTCATCACCGTGGGACCCAACTTACGTCTGCACCAATGCGGATTGCCCAAGAAAATGGCATTGGAACTCTTCAAACCCTTTGTTTATTACCGATTGGAACAAAAAGGGCTGGTATCCACCGTCAAGAGCGCCAAAAAAATGGTTGAGCGCGAAGTTCCCGAGGTGTGGGATACCCTGGATGAAGTGGTCAAAGAGTATCCTGTGATGCTCAACCGCGCCCCTACCTTGCACCGTTTGGGCATTCAGGCGTTTGAACCGATTTTGATCGAGGGTAAAGCCATTCAATTGCACCCATTGGTCTGTACGGCTTTCAATGCCGATTTCGACGGCGACCAGATGGCCGTGCATGTACCTTTATCGGTGGAATCGCAGATTGAAGCCCGTGTGCTCATGCTGTCATCCAACAATATCCTTTCGCCCGCCAACGGCAGTCCGATCATTGTTCCCAGCCAGGATATCGTGCTGGGCACCTATTATATGACCCGGGATATCGAGGGCCGCAAAGGAGAAGGTAAAATATTTTCCAGCCCCCTTGAAGTTCGCGTCGCCTATGATTCGCGCGAAGTCGATCTGCATGCCAAGATTCAGGTTCGTTTGAACGGCAAACGCTATGATACCACAGTAGGCCGCGTGCTGCTCTGGGAGATCATGCCCAAGGACAACCTGATGGCCATGCGCCATTTGAGGGTCAATGACGCCAATTTGGCCAAACAGATCCTGGAACAGGTCGCCAATGGTGAAGATTTTGTGACAATGGTCCAGGAGCACTCCATGAGCGCCGACAAAAGCGGGGATGGTTTCATTGGTTTGCTGCGCGAGGAAGAGTTTCAGCGCGTGTTCGACATCCGTGCAAAAGATGCGCAGATGATATTCTCTCTCAGCGAGGGGGACATCAGTCCGGTACTGAGCGTCGGCAAGTCCCACCATTTTTTCCAGATCGTTGAAAAGCGGCCTGCCATGCCCTTTGAGGCGGTCAACAATGTCCTGGACAAGGGCGCATTGCGGGAATTGGTCGATTTTGCCTACCGCAACCTGGGACCCAAAGCCACGGTGATATTATCGGACCGTTTGAAAAATACCGGGTATAAATACTCCACCAAGGGCGGCCTTTCCATCTCCATTGATGATATGATTATTCCCGATGCCAAATGGACGCTGCTGAAACAAGCCGAGGAGCAGGTGACCGAGATTGGCCGCCAATACACCGAAGGTTTGATCACCCAGGGTGAGAAATACAACAAGGTGGTGGACATCTGGGCCAAGGCAACGGATGATGTGGCCAATGAGATGATGGAAGCCATGAAGAATGCACCGGTCCACGATGATCAGGGCAAGCCGGTGTTGGATGAAGACGGAAATCCCATCCTGGCGGAAAGTTTGAACCCCATCTACATGATGGCTGACTCCGGAGCCCGCGGCAGCAAGGACCAGATGCGCCAGTTGGCCGGTATGCGCGGCCTGATGGCCAAACCCTCCGGTGAAATTATCGAGACTCCCATACAGGCCAATTTCCGCGAGGGACTCTCTGTTTTGCAGTACTTTATTTCAACCCACGGTGCCCGTAAGGGACTGGCGGATACCGCCCTTAAAACAGCCAACTCCGGTTATCTGACCCGGCGTTTGGCGGATGTGGCCCAGGATTGCACCATTACGGAAGACGACTGCGGCACCGTCATGGGGGTGGATGTCGAACCGCTGATGGAGGGCGGTGAGGTTATCCAGCGATTAGGTGAACGTGTCCTTGGGCGGCTTACGGTGGAAGATATTCTGGATCCCTTTACGGATGAGGTGCTGATTCCCATAGGTGCGGAGATCGATGAAAAGGGCGTCAAGATTATCGAGGATGCCGGGATCACCCATGCCAAAATCCGCAGCGTGCTGACCTGTCAGACCAAACATGGGGTCTGCGCGGCCTGTTACGGCCGCGATTTGTCCCATGGCCATCGGGTGGAGATCGGTCAGGCCATCGGTATTTTGTCGGCCCAATCCATCGGCGAGCCGGGCACCCAGCTCACCATGCGGACCTTCCACATCGGTGGTACAGCCAGCCGGCGGGTTGAGCAGGCCGATATCCGTTGCCGGACAGTTGGAAATGTCAAGTTTGTGGACCTCAATCTGGTGACCAATGCCGATGGTGACAAGGTGGTCATGAACAGGCGCGGCGGCGAGTTTGCCATTGTCGGCAAAACCGGCCGGGAACGCGAGCGTTTTCCGGTCATTTACGGTGCCCGCATTATAGTCAGTGAAGGACAGACGGTCGAGCCGGGTGAATTGCTGGCCACCTGGGACCCCTTTACCACCCCCATTATCACGGAGGTCGGCGGCGCCGTGAAATTCGGTGATTTGGTCCCCGGTAAGACCATGCAGGAAAAGGTGGACCCTGTTACCGGTAAATCGAGCCGTACGGTTATCGAATCCAAAACCGGTGAAGAGCGGCCCCGCATCTCTGTTAAAGGTCAGGACGGTAAAACCGCTAAATTGCCCTCCGGCAGCGGTATGGCGCGCTACATCCTGCCTGTGGATGCCATTTTGATGGTGGAAGAGGGCGATGAGGTCCGGGCCGGTGATGTAATCGCCAAATTGCCCCGCGCCACCACCAAGACCAAGGATATCACGGGCGGCTTGCCGCGTGTGGCCGAGCTGTTCGAAGTTCGCAAGCCCAAAGAGACGGCTGTTCTCAGTGAGATCGAAGGATATGTCAATATCGCCAAGTCCACCAAAAAGGGTAAGCAAAAGGTTACCGTGAGCCCCACGGATGTCGGCGACAAAAAGGAGTATTTGATTCCCCGGGGTAAGCATATCAACGTCTATGAAGGTGACTATGTCAAGGCGGGTGAAGCGTTGGTCGGAGGTGCGGCCGTTCCCCAGGATATTCTGCGTATCAAGGGTGAAGTGGCCCTGGCCCGTTATCTGGTCGATGAAGTCCAGGAGGTTTACCGGCTTCAGGGTGTTCGCATCAACGACAAGCACATTGAAGTCATCGTGCGGCAGATGATGCGGCGTGTCAAAATCATGGATGTGGGTGACACCGATTTTATCGTTGAAGAGCAGGTGGATCGCATTGTATTCGACGACGCCAACAAAGCGGTTATCGAAAGCGGCGGCAAACCGGCCACGGCGGAGCCGCTGATTTTGGGTATTACCAAAGCCTCTTTAAGTACGGATAGTTTTATATCCGCGGCATCATTCCAGGAGACCACCAAGGTGCTGACCGATGCATCCATTTCAGGGGCCGTGGATTATCTGAGAGGGCTTAAAGAAAATGTGATTATGGGACGTTTGATCCCCGCCGGGACCGGACTGCCCGATTACATGGGGCTTGAAGTCGCTACCAGCCAATCGGCTTCCTGATATGGAGTGGGGCTGGGTCGCTTGAAACCGAAGGCAATTGCCCCTGCCCGTGGGCCGGGGCAGTATGTTTTCGGAAAAAAACATCCTTGGATGGTTGAATTTGCTTGACAAGAACCGGGTACCTATATACATAAACGCTTTTTGCAAAGGCGCAGGTCTGCGCACATAATTTAAATTGATACGAGGATAAGATGCCGACGATCAACCAGTTAGTTAAAAGCGGGCGTAAACGGATCAACAAGAAAACCAACACGCCGGCCTTGAAGGGTGCGCCTCAGAAAAGAGGGGTGTGTACCCGTGTTTACACCTCCACGCCGAAAAAGCCGAACTCGGCGCTTCGAAAGGTTGCCCGTGTCCGTTTGACCACCGGAATCGAAGTCACTGCGTATATCCCGGGAATCGGGCATAATCTTCAGGAGCACTCGGTGGTGCTGGTTCGCGGCGGCCGTGTGAAGGACCTGCCCGGTGTCCGCTATCATATCGTACGCGGAACCCTGGATACCTTGGGTGTTACGGACCGTAAACAGGGACGTTCCAAATATGGCGCCAAGAGACCCAAGTAGGCTTGTGTATTTACGATAACCGATTAATTTTCTGAGCGATGGTGTAACAGATGCCGAGAAGAAGAGAGGTTCCCCAGAGAACCATAATTCCGGATGCAAAGTACAACAGCAAGTTGGTGGCTAAGTTTATCGCCTCAATCATGCGTGATGGAAAGAAAAGTGTTGCTGAATCAATTTTTTACGGCGCATTCGACATCATTGAGCAAAAGGCTAAGAACGAACCGTTAAAAGTGTTTGAACAGGCGCTGGACAATGTGCGCCCCATGATTGAGGTCAAATCCCGCCGTGTTGGCGGATCGACCTACCAGGTTCCAACTGAAATTCGTCCCTCGCGCAGAATGGCTTTGGCCATGCGGTGGGTGATTAATTTTGCGCGGAACCGATCTGAGCGTGGTTTTGCCAACAAGCTGGCCGGCGAGTTGCTGGATGCGGCCAATCAGCGCGGCGGTGCGGTAAAGAAAAAAGAAGATACCCATAAGATGGCTGAAGCCAATAAGGCTTTTGCCCATTACCGATGGTAAGAGGATTGCGAGCGATTCAGCAATAGGTTTTAAATTCGCAGAGGCCTTTCGCGCCGGTTATTTAAAACCTATTATTTTGTCTAATCGATAGTCCGCATCATGGGAGGACGAGATGGCGAAGCAAAAGTTTGAGAGGACAAAGCCGCATGTCAATGTTGGTACCATCGGTCACATCGACCATGGCAAGACGACATTAACGGCAGCGATAACCAAGCATAACGGATTAAAAGGCATGGCCGAGTTTATTCCGTTTGATCAGATCGACAAGGCGCCGGAGGAGAAAGAGCGCGGCATTACGATTGCCACGGCGCACGTGGAGTACCAGACGGCCAACCGTCACTATGCCCATGTGGATTGTCCTGGCCATGCGGACTATATCAAGAACATGATCACCGGAGCGGCGCAGATGGACGGCGCGATATTGGTGGTCGCGGCCGATGACGGTCCCATGCCGCAGACCCGCGAGCACATATTGTTGGCGCGTCAGGTGGGTGTGCCGCGCATTGTGGTGTTTTTGAACAAGTGCGACATGGTGGATGACGAGGAGTTGATCGAACTGGTGGAGTTGGAGCTGCGCGAGTTGCTGTCCAAGTATGAGTTTGCCGGTGACGACACGCCGATCATTCACGGCAGTGCGCTCAAGGCGCTGGAGAGCGATGATCCGGACAGTGCCGAGGCCAAGTGCGTGTTTGAGCTGATGGATGCCATCGACAGTTTTATTCCCGAGCCCAAGCGTGACATAGACAAGCCGTTTTTGATGCCCATTGAGGATGTGTTCAGCATTTCGGGACGAGGAACGGTTGTTACCGGCCGTGTTGAGCGCGGTATCGTGCATGTGGGTGACACGGTTGAGATAGTGGGCATTCGCGAGACCACCAAGACGGTGTGCACGGGTGTTGAGATGTTCCGCAAGCTGTTGGATGAGGGGCAGGCCGGGGACAATATTGGTGTGTTGTTGCGCGGGACCAAGCGTGATGAAGTTGAGCGCGGTCAGGTGGTATCGGCGCCGGGTTCGATCACCCCGCACACCAAGTTCAAGGCCGAGTGCTACATATTGAGCAAAGAGGAGGGCGGCCGTCACACGCCGTTTTTTACCGGTTACCGCCCGCAGTTTTATTTCCGGACCACGGATGTGACCGGGATACTGAATTTGCCCGAGGGTGTTGAGATGGTCATGCCCGGAGACAACATAGCGATCACTGCCGATTTGATCACCCCGATTGCCATGGAAAAGGAGCTGCGCTTTGCCATTCGCGAAGGCGGCCGTACTGTTGGCGCTGGTGTGGTCAGCGATATTATCGAGTAAG
>JBFFHG010000082.1:0-8822 GCA_041557055.1 Desulfosarcinaceae bacterium | reverse complement strand
AGTGCGAGCTCGCTTGATGTAACAGTGAATGTCTGTGTGTTATTGGCGGGTACTCGGGTGATTACCCCTTGTTCATCTTCAATTTCTATGTGAAAGGTATGTGGACCGATAGAAAAGGGTCCACTTTCATACATATATGTCCCATTTACGGCGCCTTGTTGGATTAAAACCAAATAAAAAACAGAAAAACAAAACCCGCCCAAGCAGGAATTGGTCACGCTCACCGCAGTCAGAAACTCTTCGCCGAATGAGACTTTTCCTGCACAGTCGTGAGGTGTAAGACATGAAAATTACGGAACAGGGCAGATTCATGCGAACCAGAAAAAGGCATGTCATCTGGAGCATTGCTTTGGTCGTGGCTGGCATCGCCGGCGCAGAAGTCTTTGCTCGATACTACCTTGGATTGGGTACGCCGCCGCTTACGATTTCGCACCCGAAAATTGAGTACATGCTCAAACCGAACCAGGATGTATATAGATTCGGCAATCACTTTATCGTCAATCAGTACGGCATGAGGGCTGTTCCCTTTACGCCCCAAAAGCGCAATGGCGAATATAGAGTTATGGTTTTTGGGGATTCCGTCTTAAATGGCGGAAACCAAACCGATCATGCGTCATTGGCAACGAGTTTATTGGCTGACAGGCTCAGTGAGGTAAATCAACAAAAGGTGGTTGTTGGAAACATATCGGCAGGCAGTTGGGGGCCGGGCAATTGGCGCGCATATGTTGAAGCGTTTGGATTTTTTGATGCCGACATCGTCGTGTTGGTGGTGTCAAGTCATGATTATGCCGATAACCCCACCTTCCAAGCCTTGAACGAGGACACACACCCAACCGAAAAGCCCCTTTCGGCGCTTCTTGAAGGGGTCACAAAATACTTGCCCCGTTATCTGCCGTTGGGGGCCGGCAAAAAAAGACCGGCTGAAAGCGACCGCTTTGGAGCAAATAAAAATGAACTGAAAGCGCTGAAAGCGCTTGACGATATGAGACGCTTTCTGGAACTGGCGCAAAGTAATTCCACCACGGTTTTGGTGCTCCAGCATTGGGAAAAATCAGAGCTTGAAAGCGGTTGTGCTAATCCGGGGTGCCAACGAATCAAAGTGGTTTGCGAGCAAATCGGGATTTCGCCCATATCTTTGGAGCCTTTTTTTCGCAGGTCAATTGAAAATGGCGCAAATCCCTATCGCGACAATATCCACATCAACGAAATCGGGCAGCAAATCATTGCGGAGACGATCTTCGCCAACATGCCTCATCGGGTAGCCGGGGGGGAGGATTTCTCCGCCAGCCCCGAACCGCCCGGCGCGTGGGGCCGCACCG
The DNA here is from genome assembly GCA_041557055.1 of Desulfosarcinaceae bacterium. GTDB lineage: Bacteria > Desulfobacterota > Desulfobacteria > Desulfobacterales > Desulfosarcinaceae > JARRKU01. The sequence goes on along the minus strand of JBFFHG010000082.1, from coordinate 7,503 downwards.
GGCGGTTCACCAAACCCGAAAGTGGAAGTTGAATTAATAAGCGAAAAAGATTTTCTGGATCTCCGCAGGATCGCTGGTTTGGGTCAGCGCCAGCATGAGCAGAATACGGCTTTTCTGCGCATTCAGGTTGTCGGCTGCCACAAAACCATATTTTTGGTCATCCACCTCGGCGTCCAAGGTGACGCAACCGCTGCCCACGCGTGAACTGCGCACCACGGCCACACCTTTTTTCCGCGCCTTTGCCAAGGCGTCTTGGGTTGACGGAGAGAAATTGCCGTTGCCCATGCCGGCATGGACGATCCCCTTGGCGCCGGCGGCCGATGCGGCCTGCACCAATTGGGAGCTTTGGTTGGCATGGCCATAGATGACATCCACCTGCGGCAGATCTTCCAATTGGCTGATGTCAAAGCGGCTCTGGTGGGTATGGGTCCGCGATGAGATGCGGTAAAAACGCGGCTTGCCGTAATAAATATAACCCAGGACGCCCACATCCGGGCTGATGAATGTGGCCACGTTTGTCGTGTTGGATTTGGTGACGCTACGCGCGCCATGGATGACGTCGTTCATGGCCACCAGAACGCCTTTGTCACGGGCCTGGGGATCTGCCGCCAGCGCAACGGCATTGTACAGGTTAATGGGGCCGTCGGCGCTCATGGAAGTGGACGATCGCATGGCGCCCACCAGGACCACCGGCTTTGGGCTGTGCACCACCAGATTGAGGAAATAGGCCGTCTCTTCCAGGGTGTCGGTGCCGTGGGTAATCACCACACCGTCACAGGAATCGGACGCCAAAAGCGCGTTGACCCGTTTGGCCAGCTTCAGCCAGATTTTGTTGTTCATGGCCTGACTGGCGATATTGCACACCTGTTCGCCTTTGATGGTTGCAAGATTGTTGATTTCGGGCACCGCCCGCAGCAGCGTATCGACGGCCACAACGCCGGGGTCGTACTTCGCTCCGGTCTTGGCGTCGCCGGCGCCGGCAATGGTGCCGCCCGTTGCCAATATGGCAATGGCGGGTTTGTCCGCAGCCATCGTATCCATAGCCATGGCGGTGATACACAGTGCAACCATCATTCCGATAAAAATAAAGCGTTTCATATCATGGGTCTCCTTGATTATCCGTTATCCGTTTGAATACCGCCGCCGTATGCCACCCCTTTGATGGATGTCGCCCGCAACGGCATCAGAAAGGCGTTTGCTTGACTCGGTAAAGTTGTCTGCGCCGGCCCGGAAGGCAACCGTTCATGGGCGCGGGTGCGTCATCTTTTCGGGACTTAAAATATCTTCCAGTTGCGCGGGGGTCAGCAACCCTTCCTCCTGAACGATGTCCATGACCCGCCGATCCTCTTCCAAAGCGATTTTGGCGATACGGGTGGCATTTTCATAGCCGATATAAGGGTTTAAGGCCGTCACGATGCCGATGCTGTTTTCCACCAGGGCCCGGCAGCGTTCCGCGTTGGGCGTCACGCCCCGGATGCAACGCCGGGTCAGGGTGCGGATGGCCTGGGTCAATATCTTCAATGACTGAAAGATATTGAAGGCGATCACCGGCTCCATGACATTGAGCTGCAACTGGCCGGCTTCGGCCGCCATGGTGACGGTCAGATCGTTGCCAATCACCTGATAGGCCACCTGATTGACCACTTCCGGGATGACCGGATTGACTTTTCCGGGCATGATGGAGGAGCCCGGCGCCATCGGCGGAAGATTGATTTCGTTGAGACCGGCACGCGGCCCACTGCTGAGCAGACGCAGATCGTTGCAGATCTTCGACACTTTGACGGCCACCCGCTTCAGCACTGAGGAGAAGGTGATAAACGCGCCCATATCCGAGGTGGCCTCCACCAGATTCTCCGCCGGGCTCAATTCGGCGCCGCTGATGCGTGAAAGTTCCGCCACCACCAGGCTGGCATATTCCGGTCTGGCGTTGATGCCCGTTCCGATGGCCGTGGCGCCCATGTTGATCTCTTTGAAGAGTTGGACGATGGTCTGCAGGCGCAGAATATCTTCCTTGATGGTTACCCGGAACCCTTCGAATTCCTGCCCCAACGTCATGGGCACGGCATCCTGCAATTGGGTGCGGCCCATTTTGATGACTTTGGAAAACTCAACCGCCTTGAGCTTGAGTTCATAAGCCAGTTCCCCCATGGCATCGGTCAACGCCTGGTAGCTGAGCAGGATTGCCAGACGGATGGCCGTGGGATAGGCGTCGTTTGTGGACTGGGACAGGTTTACATGGTTGTTGGGGTGTACCTGCCGGTAATCGCCGCGGCTATGTCCCAGAATTTCAATGGCACGGTTGGCAATGACCTCGTTGGCGTTCATATTGGTGGATGTACCGGCGCCGCCTTGAATCATATCGACGACGAACTGGTCGTGCAGATTTCCGGCGATGATTTCGTCACAAGCCGCCGAGATGGCACCGGCCTTGGATTCATCCAGATCTCCCAATTTCAAATTGGCCTGCGCAGCGGCCTTTTTCACCATGGCCAGGGCATTGATCAAAGCGGGAAAATGGGAGAGACGGATATCCGTAATATCAAAGTTTTCAATGGCCCGCAAGGTTTGGATGCCGTAATAGGCATCCGCCGGTACGGCGCGATCGCCCAGCAGGTCGTGTTCACTGCGCATCTTTCCGGATGGGGCGACGCCGATCCGGAAGCCACGGCCGGCGCTCTTTAACCGACAGGCCATTGCGCGGGCCACTTGGGCCAGAATGTGGCGCGCCGTTTCCGGCCGTTCGGCCAGCATCTTGTCCATAAATGTGCGCGGCAGCACCAGTACGCGGGAGTCGACCACGGCGCGGCACGCTTTGGTGTGCGTCTCGGTATCCAATATGGCGCCTTCGCTGATAAAGTTGCCCGCGCCGATCCGGGCCGCCGAACGTTGGATCTCTCCCACGCTTTGAACGACCTCCACTTCACCGGAGATAATCACAAACATCTCCACCTGAAGATCGCCTTCGCGAAACAAGTACTCGCCCAAACGAAATTCGGCTGTGGCCGCACTGGCGGCGATCACTTCAAGATCTTCTTCAGGCAACCCCTGAAATAGTGAAACCTGCTCTAAAATACTGATTTGTTCGATCATTGCTATGTCCTTCAATTCTGAGACAATGGGGTCTTTCGGCATGCTTGCCGGTATTCGTTAGTGCCGCTGTTCAAGCGGCTTCTGCCACGGTGTCCTTCGAAGACTCCGACGGAGATTTCCAATAGGCGCCATCCAACTCGTTTTCGGTTTTGGCCACCACGCAAGTTACAGCCAGGTCGCCGGTGACATTGACGGCGGTGCGGCCCATATCCAGCAGCGCGTCTATGCCGAAGATCATGGCGTAGGCCATGGCCACTGTTGTTCCCGGCTCCACTTTCAGTCCAACGGATTGCAGCACCATCAGCAGCATGATGGCTCCCGCACCAGGCACGCCGGCTGTCCCGATGGATGCTAAAACGGCTGTCATGATCACCGTTAACTGCTGGCCCACGGTCAGGGGCGAACCAATGGCAAAACCGACAAAGATGGCGCAAACCCCTTGATAGATGGCCGTGCCGTCCATATTGATGGTGGCCCCCAGAGGTAAGGTGAATGAATAAACGCCCTGGGAGACGCCCATTTTTTTCTGGGCCACCGCCAGGGTCACCGGCAAGGTGCCGCCGCTGCTGCGGGTGACAAAGGCCGTAATGACAGCCTCCTTGGCGCGAATGAAAAACTTCAACGGATTGATGCGAAACAGGCTCAAGGCACCGCCGTAAACAAGGAGGATATGAGCGATAAAGGCGAAATAGGCCGACAGGGTGACGATGCCCAACGGACCAAAGGCTTCGGCGCCCTGCTTGCCGAAAACCACGGCAATCAGGGCAAACACGCCGATGGGCGCGTATTGCAGGATCCAGTTGACGACCTTGTACATGATCTCTGCACTGCCCTCGAAGAATTTAAAAACCGTATTGGCCGCATCTTTGACCCGCTGATCTTTGCTCGCGCGCAGGTGTGCGACCCCGATGCCGAAGATGAGGGAAAAAAAGATGGTCGGCAGAATATTCCCGGAAGAGATGGCGTTGAACGGATTTTTGGGGACGACGTTGATCAATGTGTCCACCAGCGATGGCCGGGTCAGTTCCTTACCAAAGCCGCTGGCCGTGCCGACCAGTTCCATGCCTTGTCCCGGCTGAAAGATGTTGCCCATCACCAATCCCAAGGCAACGGCAAATGCGGTGGTGACCATATAAAATACCAGGGCCTTCACCCCCACCCGCCCCAACCGGGCCGGGTGAATGCTGGCAGCGCCCACAATCAGGGTAAACATCACCACCGGCATAACGATCATCTTGAGAAGTCGGACGAAAATATCGCCAAACGGACTGACCCACGCGACTTTGGGACCGAATAACAGCCCTGCCACCGCACCCAGCACCAAGCCCAACAAAATCCGAATCAGCAAATTGGTTTTAAAATACCAGTTCAACATAAGTTCTCCTCTATTGTCATGGTTGGATAGTTTGGATAAAAAACACTGCTGGTATTCATTGGCAATAAGCATGCCGGGCCTTGATAGCGCCCCGCTGCGGACGCAAACAAGAATTATGTTATGTAATCACAATGGGTTGGACGGCGACAGGACGGATTTGGGAAAAAGGGGCCCCTATGAGATGAAAACGGCTCCCCGTGCGGTTTACGCACACCCCGTGCGCCTGTCGAACATCGCGGCGCGCGGATCCGGCGATTCTTCTTCCAGCCTGCACGAAAGATAACCCGTCTGAAAAACCGCGGCGTCCAAGTCGGGCAACGATCCCACAGCCTGCAATTCTTGGTGAAAGGGGCACAAGACAATTGTAAATTCGGCATCAGGGTTCTATTTGCCGGCGGGCGCGGATCGTTTGAGCTTACGCAGAAGCGCATAACGGCTGATACCAAGCCGGGCGGCGGCTTCGGATTTCACACCGCCGGCCGCCTGCAGGGCTTTGTCTATCAGCTCCCGCTCAAACCGGTCGACCAATTCGGTCAGACCGGCGTTTTTCAAAAAAGAATCACCTCGACAGCCTTGCCGCGTTCCGTCCGCCCACGGATGCGGCCTGTGGCCCAATTGTTGGCGCAGGTCGGCGGGCAGGTCGGCATACTGGATGCGGGCAGCGCCCGACAGAATGACCAATCGTTCAATCAGGTTTTTCAGTTCCCGGACGTTTCCCGGCCAATCATACGCCACCAGCGCCCCCCGGACGGCATCGTCCAAAGTCATGCGAGGCTTGTTGAAACGGCTGCAATACACCTGCAGATAATGGTCGGCGATCCGCAGGATATCTTCTTCGCGCGCACGCAAAGGCGGCATATGAATCGGCACGACATTAAGGCGGTAGAACAAGTCCTTGCGGAAAGTCTGTTGTGCAACCGCCGCCTCCAGATCCCGGTTGGTCGAAGCAATAATAAACAGATCGATCTGAATCTCAGTGGTGCCGCCCAGTCGGCGAAATGACCGTGTTTCCATGAATTTCAACAACTTGGACTGCAGCGCCAGGGGCATTTCGCCGATTTCATCCAAGTAGAGCGTACCGCCGGCAGCAATTTCGATCAATCCCATTTTGCGCTGCTTGGCATCGGTAAAGGCGCCTTTTTCATAGCCGAACAATTCACTTTCCAAAAGCTGTTGGGGCAAGGCGGCGCAATTAATTTCGATAAACTGCCGCTCGGCACGCCGGCTTTGGTTGTGGATCGCTTTGGCCAGCATGTCCTTACCGGTGCCGCTCTCGCCGCGAAGCAGTACAGTGGTGGCATCCACGCGGCACAGTTTGGTGATGGTGTCGAATAAAATTTGCATGGCCGGGCTGGCGCCGATGATACTGCCCAGTTGCACCGACTGGTGGGATCTGAGGCGATGATGGGCGATTTCCTGGGCCAACCGCGCCTCCTTGAGCGCTTTTTGGATCAGCAGTTCGATCTCTTGAATATCAAAAGGTTTGCCCAGGTAATCAAAAGCGCCGATTTTCATGGCATTGACCGCCGACGGTACGTCGCCGTGGGCCGTAATAATGATGGTGGGAATATGCGGATTGATCTGCTTGATCTTTTTGAGCACTTCCAGACCATGGGTGTCGGGAAGATGAAGGTCCAGAAATATGACATCCGGCTCGCTGTTGCCCAGATAGGTTACAAATGACTGGGCCTCGCCAAACGTTTTGACGTGATGGCCTTTTTGCGTCAGCCCGATCCGCAACGAATTAACCAGCACTTTTTCATCATCCACAATGGCGATTTCAGGCATTTGCTTCCTCCTTGATGGTCATGGTCCCTGTGCCAAAGGTCAGAAAAAAGGTGGTTCCTTTGTGCAATTGACTGGTTACCTCGACATGAATATCGTTCTGCTGCAACAGGGTATACACCACCGACAGCCCGAGTCCGGTCCCCCCCCGGGTCAAGCTGAAAAACGGATCGAAGATTTGATCCAATTTGTCTTCGGCAATGCCATGTCCGTTGTCGGTGACTGCGATGCGGTACATTCCTGATTCCATACGCGTCATGCCGATGGAAACCCTGCCTGATCCGGGATCGACGCTTGCAATGGCGTTGAGCATCAGGTTGATGAAGATCTGCAGCATTTGATCCGGATCGACTTGGGCTGTAAAAACCGGCATCCGGTTTTCCACGGTGATGTTTTTTTTCTTAATCTCTTTTTGGAGCAAATTGATGGCATGCGCCATAATGGCGGTTAGATCGCAAGACCGCTTTGGGGTGGGGTCGGGCCGCCCGAATTCCAGAAGGTCCTGGACGATTTTCGTGAGACGGTTGACCTCAGAGACGATGCCCCCGGCCAGATCGTGAATATTCTCCCGTGCAGCCGATTGTGCCCCGCCCGTTGAATTGAACGCCGCATCAGCTTGGGCGGACCGATTTTCGGAAATGATGCCGTCGATGACCTGCGCACTGGTTTTAATACCGGCCAGGGGGTTTTTAATCTCATGGGCAATGCCGGCAGCCATGAGCCCGAGCGAGGCCAGTTTATTGGACTGGACCAATTCCATTTGGCGCTCTTTGAGTTGTGCGGCCATGTCATTGAACGCCTGGGCCAGGCGCTTGGCTTCCTGCCCTTTTTGAATGGCGATCCGGTGGTCCAGATCTCCTTGGGCGAACGCGCGCGTGCCGTTTAAAATCTCATTAAATGGACGCATAAAACTTCGGCTGAACAACAAAGAGGCTGCACCGGCCAGCGTTACAATAAGGGCGGTAAAAGAAAAAGTCCGTAAAAGCAGCCAATGCAAATCGGCAAACAATTCCGTTTCCGGAATGCGGGCACTGATTCGCCAATTCATATACTGTAAGGACGCCTTATACATCCGCATGCGTTGCCGGCCTGATCTCGAAGAGGGCTTTGCCGTTTGCGTATACAGCAGTTCGCCGGAATCGGAATCAATTGTTTTGACCGTGCCGGGATTGATATCCAAACGTTTCAGAAAATCAACGATATACGCCATGGGAATATATCCCGCCAGATATCCGACCGGCCGCAGGGGGGCT